>JBDSBN010000316.1:0-4575 GCA_039921585.1 Ginsengibacter sp.
GCGCCCGTAAGTTCACAGGTATCCAATACGGCCGCAGCAGTCCATGCTCCAATTGGAATATCGGTCATAAGTGGGTGCAACGGATGCCCGAGCCAGGTACCATGCAGAAAGTTTTTAATTTTTCTGCCGGTTTCACCACCGGCTGCATATGCATTTAATACCGCAGGTTGAATTTTATCGGCCGCTTTATCCAGCCATTCTTGTTCGTTAATGAAATCGATTGTTTGTTTTTGGATCATGGCGATTGTTTTTTTTCAAAAAGTCTTAAAGAAATTCAGACATATAATTAGAGTCAATTGCAAAAAAAAGGTCACAAAAAGCCGTCCAACAAAATGGAGCTAAAAATAATATGAATTAAAAACAAGTCAAGGTCATAGCCATTACAATTTCACACCAACATGCTTTTAAAATAAAATTGTGCAAAAGAAAGGGATAAAAAAAAGCTCGTTGTCTGTAAAAAGATACCTTCTTAGATTTTAATCTTTTTAAAAACCGATAAATGATCTGTTTCGAATGATTCCCTTCCACCACGACTATTTCTTAAAGTAAGCATATCCGTTACGGGGATATTTTAAATCATAAAAAAAGTTCTTTGATTGCAGGGTATTTGAATTTAAAAACATTTAATCATAATTCTTAAAAAAGAAATAGTAGTAGAACTTGGATTAAAATAGTTGGATAAACATATTTCTGTTTCACCACAGATTATTTCGGAATAAATTTTGTTTTCGAAATCCGGAAAATAAATGTTTGTTATTCTAATATAACAAATCGATTTCCTGACTTATTTCTACAGAAAAAGAATGTTTTTTCATCGAAAAAAGACAGAAAAGGGGATGTGTTTTTTTCCATTTAATAACGAATTTCTTCATTCGACATATCTTTTTTGTGGTTGTTTACTTACCCATGACAAAGGTTTACGATTTCGGGAAAATCCATTAGCAGCTTCACCTATAGACAATTTATTAATTACAACAGCATGACATTTCAGAATTGATTTTAAGGAAATTTTGTACTTCTTAAAATAGAGCACATGCAAAATTTTAACAGAAAAATAACCGTCACTTTGTTTTTATTCGGAGCAATCAATGCCTTTGCCCAAACAGACAGTGCCACCTTTAAAAACCTGGATGAAGTAGTCGTTACGGGACAATACGCACCGCAATCGCTGAAAAACTCAGTATACCAGGTGAAAGTCATTAATAATGAAAAAATCCGACTGAGCAATGCAAGTAATATTCAGCAGGTTTTAAATACACAGCTCAGATTCCGTTTTAGCAATGACAATACGCTTGGAATTACAGATGTAAAACTAAATGGGATTGGAGGGAATAATGTAAAAATCCTGTTGGACGGTGTGCCCATGGTGGACAGATACGATCAGAGAGTGAGTTTGTCGCAAATTGACATTAATAATATTGAGCGAATAGAAATTGTAGAGGGTCCAATGTCTGTATCCTTTGGTTCAGATGCGATGGCGGGAGTCATCAATATTATTACAAAGAAATTAAACAAGGACCAATTTTCTATAAATGCTCTTGCGCGGGAAGAAACGGTCGGCAATGAATATTTTCCGCTTAGTTATAAAGGAGTGCACGTACAGAACCTGAATGCAAATTTTTCAAAGAAGCATTTTGTTTCATCCATCGGATTTACTCATAATGATTTTAACGGATTTGAAGGCGATGAATATGGCCGCGGGAAATCGTGGAAACCAAAAGAACAATGGATGGGAAACGCACGCGTAGGTTATGTAAATGATCACCTGAATGTATATTACCGGATAGATGGATTGAAAGAAAATATCCTGGTACGAAATCCCATCAACTTAAATAATTACAAAGCCATTGACCAGAAATATATTACCGACAGATACATTCACCAATTACAAAGTGAGTACCGCCTGAATGATAAAATGACAATGAATGGTTTTTTCGCTTACACAAATTATCAGCGGGAAACCACCACAACCCGGCGTAATTTCGAAACAAATAAAACCGAACCAAATCAGCCGGGGGAAGAAGATATTTCCACGCTAAATAGTGTGGCGTTTAAAGCCTCTTTGCAATATCGGATTTCTTCTAAAATCTCCTTTCAACCGGGAATCGATTTTAATCATGAAAAAGCAGACGGCGCAAGGATCGAAGGTTCTCCGGAAATCAATGATTATGCAGTCTTTATTTCATCCGAAATAAAACCAAACTCTTTTATCAGTATTCGTCCGGGACTGAGGTTTAGCAACAACTCAGAATATGATGCACCTCCGATTATTCCATCCATAAATACAAAATTCGCCCTTAATAAAGAATTAGATCTTCGCCTGGCTTATGGATACGGTTTCCGTGCACCTACTTTGCGCGAGCTATACCTCAACTTTATCGATGTCAATCATAATTTGGTTGGCAACAAAGATTTGAAAGCAGAATATTCAAACAGTATCAATGGCTCATTAACTTACAGCCCCGTTTCGGTAAAAAATATACTATTCAGCTCTACCCTTTCCGGGTTTTATACAGCATTCCGTAATCAGGTGGAATTATTGGAAAATGTCAAGAATCCCATTGAATATACCTATTACAACACAGACAAATCCAAAACTTTGGGCGGTAGTATCGAAAATGTATTTGAGTGGAAAAACCTGGATATAGGAATTGGTTTTTCCTATATCGGCTATTCGTCCAGTCAGTTTGATGATGAAAATTTGATTAAAATGGATCATCGGGATTTACTATGGACACCGGAAATAAATACCAATATTACTTACCGACTGGATAAACTAAAAACAAAATTGGCGCTTTTTTATAAGTACACCGGGAACAGACCCTCCTTTAGTTTTGGTAAAATAGATAGCAAGGATGCTATCCTGCTTACCCACACATCCGCCTATCAATTCGCTGATTTTTCTACAACCACAGAAATCCATAAAATGCTGACTCTTCACTTAGGAGTGAAAAACATTTTTGACGTTACGAATGTTCAAAACAACACCGTTTCCATTTCTAATACAGAACACTCCAGAGCCAGATCACTCCCAATGGGATATGGCCGCTCCTTCTTTGCAGGACTCAGTTTCAACTGGAATAAATCATTCAAAAAATAAATCAAAAATCCCAATCATACACTATGAATAGAAACACAACCATTATCCTTCTTTGCCTATTGACATCATTCACAGCATGCAAAAAAGACAAAGATCCCATTTTTATCATAGCACCTTCGGAAGGTGTAGAAAAAGTAACATTTAACGGCTTAGCAGGTACGGAAACAGGATCCACTGCAGCAAATTCTGTTTACCTGGATTTAAGCGGTGAAAAATCAACCGTGGTATTACGTTCCGGATGGGACCTTGGGTTTTACAGCGGTACCGATTTTAAAGTCATCTTAAATAACACCACAAGCGGTGCCGTAAAGGTTTTGAGCAAAACCGACCTTTCATCCGTAACAGCTGAAGACACTATCGGGCTCACATTGGCAGTAAGTCAAATGAATCCGCAACCTTCCGATCTGGAATACTTTGACGATCTGGATGGCGACTTAAAGAAGACAGCCATACCAGCGATTTCTGCTATTGATGCCAACAATCCTGTCATTATCCTTAACCGTGGTGTTGGCGGTACAGCTCCACGTCCCTGGATTAAATTAAGGATAATCAGAAACGGAAACGGGTATAGAGTACAATATGCTAACATTCTGGAGACAAATTACAAAAGCATCGAAGTTTCTAAAAATCCGGATTATCATTTCCAATTCATTTCATTTGAAAACGGAATTGTACAGGTAGAACCTGATAAATCCCAATGGGATTTGGTATGGACTTATTCTGTTTTTAAAGCAAACTTTGGATGGGGTGTAGTACCCTATAATTTCTCAGACATTATCGGTGTTAATTATTTATCCGGTGTGAAAGTAAAAGAAGCAGTATATGCCGATGGAGCCACCGCAAATGCTGCATATAGCTCATTCAATAAAGACAGTCTAACCAATTACACCTTAGTGGAAGGACGTTGGACAATTGGAAGCAGCTGGAGAAGTACGATGCCGGCAATTGGTGCAAAACCGGATCGTTTTTATATCATCAAAGATCCCAATGACAATTATTATAAATTCAAAGCTCTCTCCATGGGTGTTGGAACAGATGGTGGAACCCGGGGCAAACCGGAATTTAAATATGCGCTGATTAAATAGGCTTTTTTATAGTTTGAAATTCACAGAAACCGGCTGCCTGTAACAGGGCAGTCTTTTTTGTGTGTTAGCGCAGGGAAGCAGAAGATATGTTCTTATTGATTTAAATAAATACTTTTAGCGAAAAAGTTCTAACTCTCTAAAATCTTCATAATCGTTTGCTCTGCCGATGAAAAGCAGGGATCATTTTTAATCCGCTTATTTGATAAATCTTCGATATAGCAATCCAGGGTTTTATTTTCATACATCGTTAAAATATCCGGATGGATATAATACTTTTTACACACTGTACGGGTGTTTCCAAGCTGAAGAGATACCTTGTCGATTGCCTCCACAATGCTTTTCTTTCTTTCAGTAACTGTTTCGGAACAACCTATTTCAATTAACGCAATC
>JBDSBN010000317.1:0-11830 GCA_039921585.1 Ginsengibacter sp.
ACCCATGGTAACACTGCTTTCCGGGCATCACCCCCTCCCCCTCCTATACCGCCCCCATTTATACAATTCAAACCAACCAACCGCCAATAAAGCAACCATCACTGTTCGTGATAATTGAGAGATGTTAAGGGAGGCTATTTTGAAAAAAGAGGTAAAGGGAGGAAAGTATAATATGGCAGCAAGCATGACGACCGTGATAAATAATATCGCACTTAGTAATTTGTTTTTGAATTGGAACGATGTAATTACGGAAGCATAGAAGGAACGATTGACCAGCGTCAGAAATAAATTTGATAGAATCAAAGTGGTAAAAACCATTGAACGGGTGAGTTCTTCATTATATCCATTTTGAACAGAATAGTGATAAATAAACAAAGTTCCGGCTGTGATGGCAAGCCCCTGAATAATGCTGATGGTGAGCTCACGGATATTGAAAAATGTTTTTGTTATGGCACGTGGGGGTTGATACATACTATTTTTTTCCAGAGGCTCATTTTCATATACGATTGAGCATGTCGGTCCCATAATTAATTCCAGAAAAATCACATGAACAGGTGTAAAAATAGTCGGATAAACCCATCCTAAAATTAAGGGGAATGCGACCGTTAAAATGATGGGGATGTGGATTGAAATTATGTATTGAATTGCCTTTTTAAGATTGGTATAAATTCTCCGGCCCATGGCTACAGCATCCCAGATCTTGCTCACATCATCGTCTGTCAAAATCAGCGAGGAGGCTTCTTTGGCTATTTCTGACCCTCTTTTTCCCATGGCAAAGCCAATATCCGCCGCTTTTAATGCGGGTCCGTCATTTACTCCATCGCCGGTCATGGCAACAATTTGCCCTTGCTTTTTTAAGCTCTCAATTACTTTTAATTTCAGGTCCGGAAACATGCGGGTAAAGACCTTTTTTTCCAGAACCATTTGATCAAATTCCAAATCACTTAAATGTGCTAATTCCTGACTGGTAATTGATTTTTCAAAGCCGAAAAAATTCGCTTGTTTTGCAATTGCTGCAGTGGTAATCGGATTATCGCCGGTAATAATTTTTATTTCTATGCCCGCAGCATATAATTTTTGAAACAATTCCCCAATATTTTCTTTTGGAGGATCATAAAATCCGATTAATCCTAAAAACCGAATCGAAAACTCCTGTTGAGTTTTGGGAAAATCATTGCCTTCGAAATCTATTATTCCCACTCCTAATACACGGAGACCTGTGGTGGCAAATTCATCCAGGATTTTATTTACCTGCTTGCTTTGCATTTCATTTAATTCAGATGAATGCAGGATTGCTTCCGGTGCACCTTTCACCGCAATGATTCTTTTTCCAAACGCATTTTCAAAAACATGCGTCATCATAGGCGGTTTGCCATCCAGCGGATATTCATGAATCATGTTATAATCCGGCCGTTCATCCTTTTCTACATTTTGAAGATATGCATCATGGATAGCCTTTTCCATTCCATCAAAGGGAACACTTTCACTGGCCCACATGGCAGCTGTAATTAATTCTTTTGCGGAAGTACTTCTCCACTGTTGCCTTTTTAGGATAGCGTCTGCATTAAAATCATAAATCTGAAATAATTCCATCCGGTTTTGGGTGATTGTTCCGGTTTTATCGGCACATAAAACGGTGGCTGCTCCGAGGGCTTCCACTGTGGTGGTATCTTTTACAATAACTCCATCCTTCATTAAACGCCAGGCACCAATTGCCATAAAAGTGGCAAAAGCAACAGGTATTTCCTCCGGTAATACAGACATAGCAATTGTTAGTCCTTTAAGAAGGCTGTCTAAAATATCTTTTGATTGGAAATAATTTATTCCCCAAATAATCAAAAATATCACTGCCCCAACAAGCACCATCCATTTTACAAAAGAGTTTATTTGAGATTGAAGCGGCGTCTTTTCTTTTTGAATATTTTCAACAGATTTGCCCAGAGCTCCTAATTTCGTTTCGGCTCCCACACTCATTACTTCAAATACACACTGTCCGGATTCAACAAGGGTTCCGCTATACACCAAATCATTCTCCGATCCGACCTCTTTCATCACAGGAAATGACTCGCCGGTAAGAATGGCTTCCTTCACCGAAAAATCATTCAATTGCTTGATGATTCCATCAGCAGGTATTAATTCTCCCTGAGAAACGACCACATAATCGCCCACCACAATTTCTTCAGATTTCAAATACTCTACCTGATCATTCCGGATGACGCTTGCGTGCGATTGGGAAAATTCTTTTAATGCACTTAGTGCATTATTGCTCCGGTTATTTTGATAAATCGAAATCCCTGAAACCAACACAATCGCTCCTAACATAAACCAGGCATCAGAAAACTCGCCCAGAACAAAATAGATGACGGCGGCAGCAACAAGCAATACAAACATCGGTTCCAGCACAGCATCTTTTAAGGCATACCAAAAAGGGCTGATTTTATTTGATTCGACCTTATTGATTCCATTCTTTTTTCTGGAAGCATTTACTTCCGAAGAGGATAAGCCGGTAAAAGGGAAGGGATTCTTATTTTCCATTAAAGTTTCTATCGTTAAATATTGAAAAAATCCTTTTCTTTTAATTAGAATTAAAGATAACACAAGTATGGAAAGGTTGGCGGTTAGGGCTTTGGCGGTTGGCGGTTGGCTTTTGGCGGTTGGCCGTTAGCTGATTTAAAGCGAAAATCTAACCTGAAAAAATTTTTAATTTCTAAAGCAAAACATTCCCTTTTTTTTCAAAATAAATTCCGTAAACTGCGGCATTCTAAAAATGAATGAATAATGAAAATACTAATGGTTTGTTTAGGTAATATTTGCCGTTCGCCTTTGGCACATGGAATATTAGAAAAAATGGCTGCGGACAAGGGTTTAAATTGGGAAATAGACAGTGCCGGCACCGGCGATTGGCATATTGGAAACCCTCCGGACAGGCGCTCTATTTCTATTGCGAAAAAATACGGTGTGGATATCAGTAGTCAGGTCTGCAGACAATTTCAACCGGATGACTTTGCGTATTATGACCGCATTTACGTAATGGATAAAAACAATCTTCGCGACGTATTGAGTTTAAGCAACAACAAGGAAGAGCAAGAAAAAGTGATGCTTTTCCTGGAAAACGATATAGTTCCTGATCCTTATTTAGATGACAATTTATTCGATCCCGTGTATCATATGATTGAAGAAAGATGTCGGCAAATATTAAAGAAGGAAGAAAATGCAATCCGGAATTAGCCTAACTATTTCTCACCAGGAAAATCAGCACGATGTTTATGAATAGAAAAATAACTCATTGCATCATGCTGATTTCCTGGTTATGATATTTTATATGAGATAAATTTTGCTTTACCTTTTTTGAAAAGCAGTTTACAGGATTTAATCTTCTTCAATATTTTTAATGGTCATCAATAATGTATAAGCTCCCTTTGTCACCATTTTCTTATCCAGTAATGCATCTGCTTCTTTGATTTCTGTGAATCCCTTTTCACTCTCTCCTATCCGTACTTCTACCATTTGAAAATTATTAGAACCCAGATCTTCAAAAACATATTCCTTTCCTTCAAACCGAACAACTGCCTCTTCTGGTAACACATTGCGAATTTTACTTTTCAGGGTCACTTCTGCATTCATATACATACCCGGAAGAAGGCTTTTATCAAAATTATCAAAGTGGCAATGCACCTCTGTAATTCCCTCAACAGATACATCTTTACTAATAAGGATAATGTTCCCTTCATACTTTTTACCCGGGTTGGAATTGGTATAAGATACCAGGTGCTGACCTATATATATCTGGTCCAGATCCTTTTCGAATATTTTGAGGTTGAGATGAATATCATCCGGATTTACCAGTTCAAAAAGTACATCAGAAGGGGTTATATATTTTCCAATATTGACATTCACTTTGGAAACAAAACCATTGATGGGAGAATAAACATGGATACTTTTGGAAATAGTGTTCTCATTTAATTTTGCCGGGTTGATCCCTATTAATTTCAATTTCTCTTCAAGAGACTTGATCAATATCCGTTGTGTGATATAAACCGATTTTGCTTGCTCATATACCTTGTCACTACTGGCTTTGCTTACATTTAATTCTTTTTGCCGATTGTACTCACTTTCGTTTGCTCCAAATTGAGCTTTGGCGGTCAGGTAGTCCTGCTGTATTTGAATGTATTGATTATCCTCAATTGTTGCAATCACCTCTCCCCTATTTACGTGCATGCCGGGCAGGAGTTTGGTGCTTTTTAAATAGCCACCCAAGGGTACGCTCACGGAGACCATATTTTGAGGAGGTACATCTATCCGTCCATTAGCTTTTAAAATGGACGCTATTTCCATCTGTATTACTTTACCGGATTGTACACCGCTATTTTTCATTTGGACTTCTGTAAGTGTTACTTTATCATCCGGTTCTTCCTGCTGCTGCACCGCTGTTTCGGTAGATGATGTACACGATACCCCGATGAAGATGACCGTGAATAAAATGAATAAATTTTTCATGAATAATGTTTTATTTATTGAATAAATAATTGAGTTGTATAATACTTTCGTTTAGGTTTTTGATGGCTTCAATGTATTGGCTTTGGATGGTCACAGCCTGGTTAATCAACAGGACCCATTCGAGATAGTTGATTTCTCCATTGACAAATTGTTTCCCGGCGGTTGTATTGATGGTCTCCGCACTTTTTAATCCTGTATTCTCATACCATTGAAGCGTTTTCAAATATTTCCTATAATCCATCAAAGCAGTTTTTCGCTCATTTTCCAGGGTGGTTAATCCAAGCGCCATATTATTTTCTGCGATAGTTTCATTAATACCCGATGCGGAAATCCGGGCTTTTTGCGCCCCATTAAAAAGCGGGACACCAATGCCGGCATGAACAGAATGAAACCGTTTACTGGCTGGGTAATACTTATCGTCCGGGCCCACCCCCTGCATACTCATATTATTATAACCAAACAGCAATTCAGGGAGTAATTTGCTCTTCTGAACCTGCGTGTTTGCCAGGGCAATTGCCTTTTTTTGCTCCAACAATTTTATTCGAGGCATGTCTGAAAGATCTGCGATGAACTCACCTTCCTTAAAGTTCATTTTAAAATTATCCGCTACCGGAATAAAGATTTCTTTAGAATGGAGTAATAATTGAAACCGGTATTGATTGATCTCAATATCGAGATGCAATTGTTCCAATTGAATCCGGATTTGTCCCTGTTGATTTTGAGCGGTGGCTTGTTCCAAAATATTGCTTTCACCAACTTTAAATCTCAAATCTGCTTTCATCAGGAATTCGCTATAAATGCTATCCACTTTGAACAGAACCTTTTTTAGTTCATAGAGGTAAAGCAGCATATTAAAAGCCTCCGAGACCTGCATTTTGAGTTCATTCACGCTAACATCTACTGCCAGGCTTCCTGATTTATACTCTTCGGATAAAAGAGTTTTTTGCCTTTTATAAACGGCCGGAAAGCTGATGGACTGGGTGATGCCAAACTGGTTGTCATTATAAATGCTCGCAATCTGCCCATAGGACCCGGAGAGTTGTGTATGCGGTATATCTGCAGCAGTTTTGATCAATTTTTCCAAATGGAGCTTTTGTAGTTCTTTCTCTTTTATCCGGAGATTATTCTTCACCGCCGAATCTTTCGCTTCCGACAAGGTGATGGTCCTTTGTGCCTGACTGACAGCCGGGACAGATAACCCGATCAACAAACCGATAAGCAGCGTGGTTCCTGATTTATTCACAGATTTTAAAAACGATCTTTTCTCAAACATGACATACAAAACCGGTAAAACAAACAGGGTCAGAAACGTGGCAATGATCAATCCTCCGATCACTACTGTTGCAAGCGGACGCTGCACTTCTGCACCTGCACCCTGACTTAATGCCATTGGTAAAAAACCTAAAGATGCGACTGAGGCAGTCATCAAAACAGGACGTAAGCGGGTTTTCGACCCTGTCAATACAATTTCCTTTAAACTGGTCATACCTTCTTTTTTTAAACGATTAAATTCTGCAATTAATACAATTCCATTCAAAACCGCTATCCCGAATAAAGCAATGAATCCCACGCCGGCACTGATACTGAAAGGCATTCCCCGAAGGGATAAAAAGAAAATACCTCCAATAGCCGAAAGTGGAATAGCTGAATAGATCAACAGTCCCTGCCTGACAGAATGGAAAGTAAAGTAGAGTAAAATAAAAATCAGCAATAATGAAAGCGGCACCGCAATCATCAACCTGTCCATCGCTTCGTTCAGGTTTTCAAAGGCACCACCATAAGTAGGGTAATATCCTACCGGAAAACGAATCTGACTTGCCACTTTATCCTGCAGCTCATTTACCATGCTTTGCACATCCCGGTCACCCACGTTAAAACCAACAATAATTCTACGTTTGGCATCCTCCCGCTGAATTTGATTTGGACCATCCTTTATGGATACAGAGGCTAATTGGTATAAAGGAATCTGTTGACCATTGTTAAGCGGTATTAATAAGTTTTGAACATCACTTACATTCGCCCGGTCCTGACCTGATAACCTGACTACTATATCAAAATGCCTTTCTCCTTCATAGACTGTTCCGGCAACCTGTCCGGCAAATGCAGCATTGACTACTCTGTTGATATCAGCAATATTGGAATTATATTGAGCAATTGCCTGCCTGTTATATTCGATTAATATTTGAGGCATCCCCGTTACTGGTTCTACATAAATTTCCTTCGCTTCCTTTACGGTTTGAATTACATTGCTCATCTTATGTGCATAATGTGCCAGCGTATCCAGGTCCTCTCCAAAAATCTTTACAACCACATCCTGTTTTGCTCCGGTCATTAATTCATTAAAACGCATTTGAACCGGGTATTGAAAACTCACTGTAATTCCGGCGACATCTGACAGGGCTTTGGTCATTTTATCTGCCAGTTCATTAAAGGATTTGGCAGTGGTCCATTCTTTTTTGGGTTTCAGAATCACCATCATATCAGTTTCATTCATCGCCATTGGATCAGTGGGCACTTCTCCACTTCCAATTTTGGTCACCACTTTTTCTACTTCCGGGAATTGGGATTTTAAAATATGAGCACCCTTAGTTACGTATTCGATGGAAGTATTTAAATTACTCCCGGGAAGTACGCGGGTTTCGACAGCAAAATCGCCTTCTTCCAGAGAAGGAATAAATTCTCCGCCCATATTAGAAAGTACAAATAAGGCCACGGCAAATAAGGATAATGCTGTTGCAATAACTAGCTTCGGAAAGTTGAGCACTTTAGCCAGTGCATTTTGAAAGGCTCTTCCCAGTCTATTGATCACTCTGTCTGAAAGATTATCTTTAAGTTTTATGTTTTTACTTAAAACAAGGGAACTCATCATCGGGATATACGTCAGAGACAAAATAAAAGCTCCTAATAAAGCGAAGGCAACCGTCTGTGCCATTGGTTTAAACATCTTTCCTTCAATTCCCTGCAAAGTCAATATAGGCAGGTAAACCACCAAGATGATGATCTGACCAAACACAGCGCTATTCATCATTTTACCGGAACTCTTCCTCACTTCATCATTCATTTGCTGCTGACTCAACCGGTTCACTTCCTGAAACTTCTTACTTCGTGCAAGCTGATGCATGACTGCCTCCACAATGATCACAGCACCGTCCACAATTAACCCAAAGTCCAGCGCTCCCAAACTCATAAGGTTGCCACTTACACCAAACAAATTCATCATCGAAACGGCAAACAACATGGAGAGTGGAATGACGGATGCGACCAATAATCCGGCCCGTGCATTACCAAGAAACAAGATCAGCACAAAGAGCACAATCAACGCTCCTTCCATTAGATTTTTCTCTACAGTGTATATGGCATTATTCACCATTTTAGTACGGTCTAAAAATGGTTCAATAACGACTCCTTCAGGAAGGGTTAATCGAATTTGGTCAATTCTTTCCTTTACATCTTTAATAACAATATTACTGTTCGCTCCCTTCAGCATCATCACGATTGCTCCTGCTACTTCACCTTCATCATTATAGGTCATAGCACCATAACGAACGGCATGTCCAATTTTAATCTCCGCTACATCCCTGATGAAAACAGGTACTTTACTCTCCTTGTTTTTAATGGTGATGTTTTGGATATCCTCCAGGCTGCCGATCAATCCTTCGGAACGTATATACAACACCGTGGGTCCTTTTTCTATATAGGCCCCGCCGGTATTTTGATTGTTACTTTCCAGCGCGTCAAATACATCCTGGATAGTCAGGTTAAAGGCCTGCAATTTATTGGGCTGAATTTCAACAGAATATTGTTTAAGTTTCCCTCCAAAACTGCTGACTTCTGCCACTCCTTTTACACCCAATAGCTGGCGACGGATAATCCAATCCTGGATAGTACGTAATTCCGTTGCATCGAATTTATGTTCGTATCCTTTTTTAGGACGAACGACATACTGATAGATCTCACCCAAACCTGTAGTAACCGGGGCCAGCTCAGGTTCACCAATGCCCGGAGGAATCTGGGATTTAACCACCTGAAGCCGCTCCGAAACCTGCTGACGTGCCCAATACACATCTATATTTTCATCGAAAACAATCGTCACCAGAGATAATCCGAAACGGGAAAAACTTCTCATTTCCTTCAGGCCGGGGATATTATTATTAGCTTGTTCTATGGGAAAGGTGACCAATCTTTCAATATCGGTAGCTCCGAAAGAAGGAGCAATCGTAATAATCTGCACCTGATTATCTGTAATATCCGGTACTGCATCAATAGGCAGTTTCGTAAACTGATAAGTGCCAACGATGATCAATCCAAAAACAAACAGACCTACGATCAATTTGTTTTTTATGGAGAATTCAATGATTTTATTCAGCATATTTCACTCTTTATGTTCATTCACTTGGAATATTTAATAATAACGCGCTGCTTGAAACCAATACGGCAGGCCCGCCTATTTAGTGTATCTTAAAATCATTGCTAACCACATATGTTTAAATGAGCAGGGAGAAGATGGCCATCCACTTCAAGCATCATAATAACATCGTGCGAAAGCACAACAAGGAAGTTCAATAAATGATTTAGTCAGGTATCCTTAAACAATCTATTTAGGGATGTTTTTCACACAATAATAATGAGGTAATAGTATCCCTAATAGCAAGCAAGATTCAGGATTAATTTAGCAAGGCCTGGGCGGCTGCAAAATCTTAGTTAGCAGTGGATCAACCAAAAACTGGTTCTTAAAGACAGCTCTTTTCCGGATTATTTCTGTTTCAGGTCTGTCCAACAAAATGCTTTCAGACACTATATAATTTACTGAAATAGCGGATGAACAATCTGAATGTGATTTGAAAGGTAATTGCATATCCTTCTCGTGATTCTTATCCACAGGATGCGGATTGGTATAATGCATATTCAGAAACTGTAAAAGAGTCAAATCTTTATTTTCTTCCTGATGATCAAAATAATGCTCCACCAACAAAGGCATTTTAAGCAGTTGATTCATTTCCGTAGTAGAAAATAAATAGATGCAGAATAACGATATGGCAAAAAATTTCTTCACGTGAATTGCAAGATTACGACATAATTATTTATGTGTTATAAAGGATAAATAATCCAAAAATTATTTTCCAATATTAAACAAATAATCAATAATTGCCAATCTGGAATCAGATCGCGGATCGGTGACATCTTTTGCCACCGGATATACATTAATCACTTCCGGATTGTCTTTGGTTAAAAAGCCCATATTTGCTTCACCTCCGGTCATTAAGAAATCGGAAAGAGCTACGTGGTATACCTTTGCGGGGTCGATAGGAGCATCTTTTAAAGTCCATAGTTTTGTAGCAGGGTTATATTTGACAGTTGGGGAGTATTGTAAGAATCCTCCTGACCCGACATTATTACGCCCTGCTTCTAATACACGGGTTAGCAAACTCCCTTTCATATCTACTTCCATAATAGCGCCTCCATAAGGTAGTGAACGAATAATATCATATTCCGTTACTGGCATTTGTATAATATCATCTACGCGAACAGAACCGGAATTCAGAATGACGACATCCGCAGAAGGAACAGCTTTCTCCATAGCCGAAACGATCATTCGGGTAAGATTTGTTTGTCCGCTTCTGATAAATTCTTCTCTTCCATCCAAAGGTTCACCTGCTTTTCTAACGATTCTTTGTGCTTTAAATCCCAGGGCTTCATAATTTTTCTCACCTATATCCATCCATTTTTTCACGACCAAAGCAGTTGCTGAATCCTGCTCCATTGTTTCATCGATCATCCGTAATTCGGGAACTACTGAAGTCGTTTTATTTTTTACATCTATTGTCAGATAATTCACATAGGCCGATTTTGCATTAGCATGGGCTTTTGTTATATAGATATCTCCTACTTTCTTAAACTGCATATCATGCTCATGTCCGCCCATAATGAGCGCAAGGCCTGGAACACGACGGGCCAAAATACTATCTTCTTCTACAGCCAAATGCGTAATTGCAACTACAGCATCACATGAATCTTTTAATTGGTTGTAAAATTTTTGTGCTGCCTCAAATTCATTAGTATAAGAGACATATTCTGCCTTATTAAATGGAAGGGTCAATCCGATAAATCCAATTCTTGCTTTTGTGCCATCTGCATCCTGCACATCAATAATATACGTTTCCGGAATAGGCTGCGATCCGGTGGAAGTCGTTTTCACAAAAGGAGAAATCCCCTCTTTTGTTTTATGAAACGTATTAGAAGAAACCCAATTAAATGCAGATTCATTAATTCTATCTTGCAATTCACTTTCACTTATATCAAATTCATGATTTCCAAACACGGCAAGATCAAGTCCGGCAGCGTTTAGAGATTCTACCATTTGTTTGCCTCGGATTCTTTTTCCTTCATACCTTAAACTATTGTATACAGATGGACTTACGAAATCGCCACCCATTACCATGTATGTATTTGGATTTTTTTCCTGTTCCTGCTTCTTCAATGTGGCCACCCGTGCAACACCACCAATCTTACCTCCTTGCATAGGAGCAATTTCATACACATCATTTATTTGTACAAATGTGATGGTGATTTTTCCATCATCTTTTACAACTCCGCTTGAAAGCCTTGCTGTTTTACAGGAAATAAAACAAGTGGCTACGATTAAAGCAAGCGATAAAAAGTCTTTTTTCATTACAATATGTTTGGTACACAGTATATTAATAATTAACCTGATCGAAGGTGGATTTTGGAATCATACCTAAAATCAAATACATCCTATTTTAAAAACAATCCTAAAGACTCAAAAATATTGAAATATCCTGAGTATGAACCTCCTTTAAAATACCAACAGCTTAAATAAATCGAAAGGTCATCTTTTCTCCAAATCCATTTGTCACCTCAAGACTCAAGCACACACAATATTTCGCTACAATACTTGGGGAATTTCGCGATTAATTTTTCACATTCAAAAATCCATTTATTCTTCTTATCAATTCGTGTCATTCGTGCCTAAAAATCCGTGTTCCCTCCCCAATAATTCGTGTCATTCGTGCCTAAAAATTCGTGTTTCTCCCCAACTATCCATCTTTCCCTAAACAACCGCCTATTCATTCCCAATTTTTCCCGATTATACAAATGCATTTCCCACTTTAGTAAATGATCATTGCGGAAGCTCATTAATTTACCGCTTTTTTAAAATCATTTTCATAATTATATATTTTTGGATAAGAAAAGAACAACTTGGCAGAAATTCAGAAAATTATTTCAAAACATTCATCTTTGGATTGGGTTAAGTACAGGGATAATTGTTGTCATTATTTGCCTGAGTGGTACATTGTACGTGTACAATACAGAA
>JBDSBN010000318.1:0-4212 GCA_039921585.1 Ginsengibacter sp.
GTACAAAGAAAAGCTGGTTAGATTGTTATGTTTCCCATTTTCGATCGTAATAAATTCATCTCCGGGTTTTAGATTTTCTTTTAGTTTAACTGCTTCCCGATAAGGAATTGTTTGATCTGAAGTCCCATGAAAAATAAAGATGGGTTCTTTTATATCTTTTAGATATTCATCAACAGGAAATTTGAAATGTGACATTCTTTTTGTTGGATAAACCGGTGCATAGTAACTGAATAAATCCGGAATACTGTAATAAGGTGTTTCTAATATCAGATCGGCACAATCTTCTTTTGCAGCAATATAGGCAGCGACGCCGGAACCTAACGATTTACCGTATAGTATAATCCGATCGGTCGCAAATTTTGAATGCGCTAATTTATAAACTTCTTTTGCCTGATAATATATATTTTCCTCTGTTAATTTGCCGGTTGTTTTTCCAAATGAGGGATAATCAGGCATCCAAACTTCGAAACCATTTTTGGTAAAATCGGTAACATGATTTGCATAGTGTATCACATTACCAGTGTTGCCATGAAAATAAATTACGACACCTTTCGGTATAGAATCTTTAGAGAGAAACTGCACCAGATTAACGGTATCAGATTTACTCATCGGAATATTTACTTCTTTAAATGGAGTAGTAAATCTGAATTGAAAATCTTTCTGCAGGGATTGGGGATGGAACAAAATATTTTCCTGAAGATGATATAAGGCGATTCCGGTTAAACTGTAAATTAAAGTAACGACAATCGAAATTCTGTAAATTTTTCTTGCTGTAGAAACTTTCGGTTTTGGATCCATCTTTAAATTTTAGTTCGCGCGTTTTGCTCAGTGCAGATTTACGCTTTATTCCCTTTCTTCTTTATCCAGAAAAACCCGCTTTAATTTTAATTTCCGTACGGGAGCTACGATCAGAGGAAATTTTTCGACTGTGACATTGCTTTGTTCAAGGCCGAAACCTCTTTCTTCGCTTAGGCTTATTTTTTTTATCCAAAAATATAACCGCATAACGAGTCTTTCAAAAATGGGCAATTCATTATCCTGTGAGAGGAATTTTTCCATAACAATAAACTGGAAATCGCCAACCACATTATTTTTCTGAAGACTTTCATATCTGCTGGTAATATTCACTTCTTTCTCCGCAACCATATCCTGCACCACTTTTCTGAACATCAGATTTATTCGTTGTTCCATCCTGAAACCCAGTCGCAGCTCGATTCTTATCACTTCGTTTGGAACGATTGCTTCAACCGTGTAATCAGCTGTGTAAGGATCATCCTGGATATCTACATGGACGAACCAATAAATATCGGCTCGTTTTGGTTTTCTGTTTAGTATGGAATAGACAATTTTATGTTCAATTTCTTTGGGATTATTTGCACTCGTTAAATACACGAGATGTGTCGCATATTTTGGAATGCTCATATCATTACTTAATTCCTGGATTGTAGGTAAATATTGATCAAGGCGGACAAATTCAACATATCGGTTCTTAATTTTTCGTGCCCGGAACCAAACGTACATAACGGTAAATAATCCTCCTCCGATGATTAGTGTCACAAATCCTCCATGAGGAAATTTTTCCAGATTGGCAATCAGGAAACTCATTTCGATTGTAAGATAAACGGCGAGATAGAGGTATACGAAAAATTTTGGGGTGCGTCTTGAGATTAAAAAATTAGTAAACAGAATGGAAGTTGCCAGCATGCATAAAGTGATGGCAAGACCGTAAGCGGCTTCCATGTTCGAAGACGTTTGGAAATAAATTACAACACCCAGGCAGCCAACTAACAAAAGCGTATTGATACCCGGAATATATAATTGACCGCGTTCCTCTGTGGGAAAATTGATTTTCATTTTTGGCCAAAGATTCAATCGGATACTTTCACTAATTAATGTAAATGAGCCGCTGATCAAAGCCTGGCTGGCGATAATGGCCGCGATGGTTGCGATCGCAATTCCGATGATCTTGAAGGCGTCAGGCATAATCCCATAAAATGGATTGAAACCATTATCGATAATTTCTTTGGTAAAAGTGCGGCCGTTGTAGTTTGCCAATAACCACGCGCCTTGTCCCAGATAATTGATAATCAGTGAAATCTTTACATAGATCCACGAAACGCGAATGTTCCCTTTTCCGCAATGTCCCAAATCGCTGTAAAGCGCCTCTGCGCCAGTAGTGCAAAGAAAAACTGCACCTAAAATAAAAAATCCGTTTGGATAAAGCGTTAAGAGTTCGATGGCATAATAAGGGTTGATTGCTTTGAGAATATTTAGATTATCAAACAAATGCATGGATCCCAGAACCAGTAACATCAGGAACCAAAAAAACATGACCGGGCCGAAGAATTTTCCAATTTTAGCCGTGCCGAATTGCTGGGAAAAAAATAAAGCAATCAAAATGGCAATCACGATATAAATGATTGTCGTTCCGCTGATGTCGCTGAAAAAAGGAATTTGTTTCAATCCTTCGATCGCAGATGTGACAGTAATCGGCGGTGTAATCATACCATCGGCCATAATGGAAGCGCCACCAATCATGGCCGGAAAAACAAGCCATTTCTTCTGGCGGCGAATGATCGCATATAAAGAAAATATTCCGCCTTCACCATTGTTGTCTGCTTTCAATGTGAGGGTGATATATTTTATCGTCGTTTGTAAAGTAAGTGTCCAGATTATGCAGGAGAGCCCGCCCAGTATTAGTTCAGGCGTAATCACTTTGTCCCGGATAATGGCATTAAATACATAAAGCGGGGAAGTACCAAGGTCGCCATAAACGATCACTAAGGCAATAATTAAACCAACGGGAGTGGCTTTATTGAAATTTTTCTTCACACTAATTCATTAATAATTTTTGGCCCTGGGCATATTGATTTGGCAATAAGTCACTTTTGAATAAGCTGCAAATGTAAAATGAAAGAAATTCTCAGCCATTAATTCTTTATAAATGAACGATTCAGATTTCGACAAAATTTAATCAAATTATAGCCTGATAATATTAAGAATTTTTATCGGCGGTCTAAAATTGGTTTCATAATCCGGTTGTTGGTGTATTTGCTCAACGAACTTCATGCCCTTGATAACTCTACCAAAGGTGACATATCCCTTTTTATCCGGACTTGCATCTCCTCCATAATCGTAATCAGGTTCCTTGTCCATACAAATAAAGAATTCTGTATTGCCGCTGTTTTCTGCTTCGCTTCTTGCCAGAGAAATAACGCCTTCTTCATGAAGGATTCCGGTTTCTTTCGTCGTTTCTAAAGGAATTCCCGGAATGGTTTGTTGTTGTTTGAATTTTGATTGCCATAGTCCGCCTTGAATCAATTGCGTTTTCGACACATTCATTGCCTGGTCTTATTTTTTCAAAACCCTATAAAAAGAAGTGTTTTTATAATATCCGGAGTCGATATATGAAAGAAAAGCCGCCACAGTTTTAGGTGCTTTATCTGGATACAGTTCAACAATAATATCACCATAGTATGTTTTGATATTTATGGTCGGCTTGTCATATTTTTTTTCTGTATGGGAACAGCCTGAAACAAGGATTGCTAATGCCACACACGTAGATTTCAGAAATTTGATGAACATGAAATTTCAATTAGATATGATGAAGATAATAAAAGATTGGTCATAGTAACCGAACAAATAACCATGATTTTTATTTTATTATTCTAAGCGGTTATGAGGTGATTTTCTGAAGGTTCAATAGCTTTTTAAAAGTTGTTGAATTCCTAAACCTGTTTGTTTAATAATGAATTGACTGATTAACGATTTAACTTTGCAGGCTATGCATTATGCTTCAATAGAAAATTTAAGTAAGTCTTTTGGGATAAGGATTCTTTTTGAAAATATCAGTTTTTATGTCGAAGAAGGCGATAAGATCGCCTTTGTAGCAAGGAATGGAAGTGGAAAATCTACGCTTCTAAAAATCATCGCCGGATCCGAAACGGCCGACTCAGGATCTGTTTGGGTCAACAAGGATGTGAAGGTAATTATGCTGCAACAGGATACTGCTTTTGAAAATGAAAAAACGATTTGGGACAATATTTTAAATCTGGATAATCCGGTCGTTCGCCTGGTAAAAGAATATGAGATGTTGATGGAAGAAGATTCTCAAAATGAAAACCGGATTAGCCAACTTATTACTGAATTAACGGAAGCAAATGCATGGAGCCTGGAGAGCGATCTGAAACAAATTCTGGGCAAACTGAACCT
>JBDSBN010000319.1:0-4071 GCA_039921585.1 Ginsengibacter sp.
AGTTTTTTTTCGGTGCCGCAATATGCTTTAAGGTCCTGTTTGGCACATCCTCCAGAGAGAAAAAATAATCGTAAAAACAATTAAGTGCAGACTCTATATATTGATCTGTAGGATTGGCGGAAGAAATCGTTTTCTCTTTAAAAAATGCCGTTTCGAGAGAGGAATGATTTGTATAATGAAATTTAAAAAACGAAATAAAATATAAAAGATCTGTATCATTAAATGTGCGGTGACAAAAGCCCAGGAGCTTTTTAAGATCCTGCTCCTCATGATTTACACAAAAATCATGAGGAGCATTATCCATGAGTTGCATTAACGTCAAACTCTTATTGATAATTGTTTTGCGGATGCCCCAGGCAAAGATGGCTGCAAAAAAACCGGCTATTTCTATATCCTGTTTTTTTGTAAATAAATGAGGAATGCACACCGGATCATCTTTAATAAAATCCGGATTATTATATTCCAACACTTTCCGATCAAGGAAAGATTTCACCTCTTTTTTCACCATCTGCTTTTCCATTGCTCCTGATTTTCCGGATAGTCAGTTATTTCAAAAGCATCTATCTTCCCCGCATGAGATAATCCCATAAAAGATCTATACTGAAAAACAAAATCTGTAAATTTTGATTCTTTCATTTAAACAATATCAGACTATATATAAATGTGCTCTAACCGATCGCATTATTTAGGTCCTGAATCAAATCATCGGCATCTTCTATTCCCACACTCAATCTGATGAGAGAATCGACAAGTCCACTTTTCATTCTTTCTTCCCGTGGGATACTTGCATGAGTCATAGATGCCGGATGCCCTAAAAGACTTTCTACCCCACCCAGACTTTCTGCCAGGGAGAATAGTTTGGTATTCGAAAGCACTTTCATCGCTGCCTCCAGACTATCATCCTTTAAAGTAAAGCTCATCATTCCTCCATACCCGCGCATCTGTTTTTTTGCAATTGCATGATTGGGATGATCCTCAAATCCACACCAATAAACTTTATCCACCTTTGGATTGTTTCTGAGCCAATGAGCAATTTTTTCTCCGTTCTCACAATGTCTCTGCATACGCACGTGCAGCGTTTTTATTCCTCTTAAAATTAAAAAGCAATCCTGAGGACCCGGAACAGCTCCGCAAGCATTCTGTATAAATGCTAATTGATCTTTCAATGCTTCATCTTTAACGATGAGGCAACCATGTACCGAATCACTGTGTCCGCCTATATATTTTGTAGCAGAATGCAATACAATATCAGCACCCTGATCCAGTGGATTTTGCAAATAGGGAGAGGCGAATGTATTATCCACACAAACCATTATTCCATGTTTCTTTGCAATATTCGAAACAGCTTCAATATCCGTGATATTCATCATCGGATTTGTAGGTGTTTCAGTCCAGATAAGCTTCGTTTGATCATTGATAAATTTGGACACTTCATTTGCATCCTGCATATTGATAAAATGAAATTTAATCCCATACTTTTCAAAAACTTTTGTAAATAACCGATAGGTTCCTCCATACATATCATTTGCAGCGATCACTTCGTCACCCGGATTTAGAAGTTTGATAACAGCATCTGTAGCCGCAGATCCGCTGGAAAAACATAATCCAAACCGGCCATTTTCAATTTCTGCTAATGCCCTCTCCAATGCAGACCTGGTGGGATTATGAGTCCGTGCATATTCATATCCTTTGTGAACGCCCGGGCTTTCCTGAACAAAGGTGGAGGTTTGATAAATGGGAGTCATAATAGCTCCATAAGCTGCATCCGGCTCTGCACCGGCATGAATCATTTTTGTATTTAACTTCATGAGTATAATTAATTTATTTTAAGATATTGCGATTACTCCAAATGCTTACATGCTTTGGTTTTCCCAATCAAAGTAACCAATTTTTTCTACAGATAAGAATCAACAATGTTTAATAGATTACTATTGGTAAAGTGACTGCCACATCTTCCCACATAATATTCAAATTGGCCCCGCCTGAAACTTTTTCAAAAAAGATGGCCATAGTTTCAATCATTTCATTTTGCCTAACCGGTACATCTACTCTCAATACATCATGCTGGCTATTGTAATTAAAGCTTCCCCATACATCTGTATCCTTATTAAAGATAATGGTCCATTTATCCGGATATGGTATTGCAAATAAGGTGTACCGACCCTTTCTGACCGTGCGATTATTTATTTTAACATTTTTAAAGAGCTCGATTTCTGTGGCCTCATTGGCCCCCAGGCGCCAAACTTCACCATAGTCCTGCAACCCACCAAATACTTTCCGGCCATTTCTATTTGGTCTGCTATAAATAATCCGCATGACGAGTGGCTCAATTACTTTTCCCTGAATCTTTAAAATAGGATAATTGATCGGGTAGTAGCTCATGTCCATTGGAGATTTATCCACAGGAGGTATCGTCGAATTATTTTGAGCATGAGTGTTGTTGATAGAAAAGCAAACTATCATTGCTAAAAGCACATATTTCATATTTATCATCGATTTATACAAATATAGAGGGATTTAGTACTCAGTTAGTTGTCTGAATGTATTAACGGAAAAATCTTTTAAGTCAGGGAAGAATTCTTCATAACATTCTTTAAGAGTTAAATAGTTGTCTTCAAAAATCTGAAAACCAATAGCAGATTCGTTCAGATACTTTGCCCGGCGGACTAATCCCCCAAATGAATCTTCAATTCCTTTCCGAAATTGATAGTGATATAACCAGTTTTGGCTACGCATAAACGGAAACATTCTTTGAAATGGAACTGGAAAATATTGTTGATTCTGCTCTAATTTATCATACACTTCGAATGTAAATTTTTCCAGTCCGCCATATTCTTCAAATTGAATATCGTCTAATGCCAAAAAATGATCATATACAATATCAACAAATGCTCCGGCATACAGTCTGTATTGCGGCCGAAAAAACTCTTTGGCATTTTTCGTTACCGGATGCACATCTGTAAAATGGTCAATGGCACGATGAAGCTCCATCCCTTTTTGAATTTCTATCGAAAATTCGTATTTTTGCTTGCCCTTCACGTAATCATTCACCATATTTCCGGTTAGAATATCAGAATCGTCAAAGGAAAGGTAAGCATGGGCGAGATAATTCATTCTACGAATTTAAAGCTAAACGGTGAAACCGTGGAATAGGCAAATTTCGACATTTTAACATTGCCCTTAATATAAATGCCACTTTTGATTAAATTATCATAAAAAGAATTATAAAATTCTGTTGTCTAAAATGGCATAGATTTTTCGATTATTAACATACATTTTCATCATTTTAAAATAAATAAATTATGGCAAAAGAAGAAAAAATCAACAACCCTATCATGGGAAGCGATGAGCTTAAAGACGAAACAACGAAAAGGCAGGGTTCGAAAATTAACCCGAAACCAGATCTTACAACGCATGTAGCAGCCCTTAGTGCTCAACAAAAGAAAGAAGCAGAAGAGGCACTGGCTAAAGCAAAAGAGCATGTAAAGAATGCAGATATCCCGGCAAGATTGCCTGGAGATATTCAGAGGCAAACGATGTAATACCTGCCTTAAGAAACGTAAACATGAGATCGGAAACGATTCATGACGGTTAATTTATACCTGGAGAGATTATTTCCCGACATAATTAAATGTGTTGTCGGGAAATAATCTTTTTTATTTTTTAGGATATTTGCATCCGTTATTTTTTTTTAAATTGCTCTGATAGGCACTTTTAAAACTATTGAAGCCATGTGCTTTCAATTAAATATATTTATACTTAAAAGCACTTTATGTTTTCAATTGATCAAAGAAAAGAAAATGGCTTCGATAAAGTTATACTAAGAGATCACATTTCAGGAACTACTGCGGAAATACTACCCGCATGTTCTGCCATCCTGCATGCTTTCAAGGTTGTAAAAGATGGAGAAGAAATCAATGTTATAGACAGTTATTCTTCTTACAAAGATTTCGTGGAAAATGTAACATCTGCAGGATTTAAGGGGTGTAAATTATCCCCTTTTGTTTGCCGTGTCAAAGATGCAACCTACACCTTTGCAGGAAATCAATACAAATTAGAAAAACATCTGGA
>JBDSBN010000320.1:0-8921 GCA_039921585.1 Ginsengibacter sp.
ACGGCAAATCGCCATTTAGGATATTTCAATAAACGAACAGTAATCAGAGTTGCTGTGGCAATAAACACAGAATTGATAGCAAACAAATAGAATGCTCCAAAAAAATATGTCCATGTACCGGTAGCCAAACCATAGCCTGCTGTACATAATGGCGGCATAAGTGCAGTTGCAATTGCTACCCCAGGAATTACATTTCCCTTTTGCTTACTGGAGACGGCTATAATTCCGGCTAATCCCCCAAAAAAGGCAATGAGTACATCATAAATATTTGGTTGAGTACGGGCAAGTAATTCTGAGTGAGCTTCACTGATGGGAGTCAACAAAAAATAAACAGTTGAAGCAAATAATCCAGAAAAGACAGCGAAACCAAAATTGACAAAAGAGCGGCGAAGCAGGAGAAAATCATAAGTACCTAATGAGAATCCTATACCGATAATCGGACCCATCAAAGGAGAAATTAACATGGCTCCAATCACGACTGCTGTTGAATTCATATTTAAACCAACACATGCGATCATTATAGCAAAAATCAGAATCCAGAGATTCGTACTTTTAAAATGAACTCCTTTTTCAATGATTTCGTGAATAGTATTATGTTCCTCCTGTTCCGATTTTAGGTTGAACTTTTCTAAAATTTTCTTTATGTCCATGTAGGCTGATTGGGTTTTGGCAAAATCCAGATATCTCTTCCTGCCGGTTTGCAAATTAATAGCTTTTGTTCAACAATACTAAAAACAAAATTTCAGCATTCGCTGGAGAATGTTTGTACATCTCACAGAATAAGTGCCAGGAGAATACCTATCGCTGCTGCGCTCATTGCAAAAAACGCTATCCATAATAATACTCTGGATAATTTTCCACCTTTGTACTCTCCCAGGATTTTTTCATCTGCGGATATTTTTATAATTAAAAATAAAAGGGGAACGGCAGCTATTCCATTTAATACAGCTGCATATATGAGCGCTTTTACAGCATTAATTCCAATGAAATTTATTATTAAACCTACCAATGTTGAAATAATAATGACGCCGTAGAATCCATGAGCACGGCGCAGTTTTAAATTTAAACCGGATTTCCAGTTTACGGTTTCAGAAACCGCATAGGCGGTGGCACCCGATAAAACAGGAACTGCCAAAAATCCCAAACCGAGAATCCCTACAGAAAAAATAACTTTTGATAAATAGCCCGCATTCGGGAATGAACTCACCAATGGCTCCAACGCTTTTGCAGCATCAGCGGCTGTTTGAATATCCCGTACCCCACTATTATATAATACAGTTCCTGATACAACAAGGATACTCCAGGTAGTGATTTCGGAAATGATCATTCCCGAATTATTATCCAATCGCATTTGCTGAATGTTTTCATTACGAATGATGGGAACTCCTTTGCGGATTAGTTTTTTGTCTTTTACATCTTCAACTTCCTGGGAAGCTTCCCAAAAGAACATATAGGGAGAAATGGTTGTTCCAAATACTCCTGTAATAATAAAAAAGAAGCCAAAACTAAATTCGATATGAGGTATAAAAGTGGCTTTAAGAACACTTGTCCAGGGTAAATCCACTATCAGAACGGTGATCGGATAGGCTAAAAGAGATACTGCCAGCCATTTTAAAAAACGAGCATAGACTTTATAGCTTGTGAAGATTTCTAATAATAAAATAATAGTTGTAATTGAAATTGTCCATATAACAAAAGGCATGGGCAGAAGAATTCTTGCCGCTGCTGCCATAGCTCCAATATCTGCTCCAATGTTAATCACATTGGCAATAATCACCAGTGATACTACACTGTATAAAACCGTTTTGTTATAATGCTGTTTTATATTGGCAGCCAATCCTTTTCCTGTTACCATACCAATACGGGCACATGCTTCCTGTACAGCGATCATAAAAGGTAGCATGTAGAGAGCCGTCCATAGCTGACCATAACCAAATTGAGCTCCTGTTTGTGAATAAGTAGCAATTCCTGAGGGATCATCATCTGCCGCGCCGGTAGTTAATCCCGGTCCTAACTCTGACAAGTATTTTGTGAATCTGTTTCTATTCGGCTGATGTTTTTGATGGCGTGCCATTTTAAAGATTGAAATAAAGAGATTACAATCCCATGAATTAAAATAGTCAATAATAAATTTAACCGACTTCTTTAATTACTATTTTTCAGAGCACTATTTATGCCATCTTAATTCTAATTATTTATTTTTTAATTTGTTGCTGATAAAAGCTCCTTTTGTTCATAATTTCCATAGCCGAATTAAAAGAAAATCAGGATCAATGTTGGTGGGATGCAATCACCTTGCTTTAAAGTTTCACACAATTTCCTGCAGAAAGGTTTCCTATTTTAAAGAGACCTTACATCCAGTCTTTTGACTTTCAAAAGCCGCTATAATTACGGAGATTACCTGCAATCCTTCCTGTGCTGTAACGGGCAAAGGAGCATTATTCCGGATTGATTCAAAAATCCCATTAAAATATTCATTATAATTTCCCGGTTCTGAACGAATATATTTCTTCACTATTTCACCGTCTATTTCTGTATGCAGCAACCCCATTTCTGAATCAGGTTCTGTGCCCCAGTCCGGCCTGTCCGGTAACACTCCTTTTATTAATTCTTTTTCCTGAACATCTGTATTTGGCTTAACAAAGGATCCTTTTTGACCGTGAATGATATATCCCGGTAATCCTTCCCGGGCAACATGACTTGCTTTGAGGCGTACACGTAATGATGGGTAATATAAAAGAATTTCAAAACAATCATCCACTTTGGATTCGGGCCGCAGAATCCGGATGTCTGCAAAAACTTCATCGGGCATTCCAAAAAATTGCAAAGCCTGATCAATCAAATGGGAACCCAGATCGTAAAAGATTCCTGCTCCGGGTCCGGGAAGTGTTTTATGAAGTTTGGGTCCGGGTGTCTCCTTAAATCGCTTGAAATCCATTTCCATTTCAACCAAATCACCTAATAATTGTTGATCAATAACTTTTTTCATGGTTTTGAAATCGCTGTCATAACGCCTGTTTTGGTAAACAGATAATAAACGATCATTCTCCTTTGCAATTTTTATCAATTGCTCCCCCTCTTCTACTGTAACCGTAAACGGCTTTTCTACAATCACATGCTTGCCTGCTTCTAATGCCTTTTTCGCATATTCAAAATGAGTATAGTTGGGTGTGTTTACAACCACCAATTCTATTTTATCATCCGACAGCATTTCCTCCAGAGTTCTGTAGGTAATGACATCAGGGTATTTTTCGGCAGCGATATTTTTGGTTCGTTCCCAAACAGCGTAGAAATTAAATCGTGAGTTGGTGCTCAAAAAAGGAGCATGAAAAACCAGGCCACTCATACCAAACGAGCAAACGGCAGTATTAATAGGAGTCATATTAAAAGTTTTAAATAAAAAAAGTGAGGATTAATTCCTGCGAAAACCAGTCATTAATCTAGCGTATAATTAACCAATAGACTTCCGGCAATATCCGAAAATTAATTTAGTTAACATGATCGATTCCCTGAATAAAACCACCATCCTGTTTTTTCCAGGATAATAATTCTGCTTCTGTGAATAAAGAAGTCTTGGAAAACGGTTTATTTTTTGTTTTTACCCTTTTGAAACCAAAAATAAAACGGTACTCCCAATGCAATGAGTGATAACCCGATGGTGGCTTCTCGCGGACGTGATCCGATCGTGTTTGTGATCAGGAAAATACAAAACAGGATAAACAATGCAGGTACAACAGGATAGCCCCAAACCTTATATGGACGATGAGCATCGGGCATTTTTCTTCTTAAAATAAATACTCCCAAAGTAGTAGCGCCATAAAAAATAAATGCTGCAAATATGAGCATGTCGGTTAGCTGATCAAAGGTGCCCGATAAAACCAATATGCAAGCCCAGACACCTTGAAAAATGAGTGCATTTCCCGGTACCTGAGCTTTGTTTATGATACCCATTTTAGAAAAGAACAATCCCTCACTTGCAATGGCGTAAGAGGTACGGGCATTACTCATAATAGTCGCATGTGTACACCCTAGTGTGGATAGTAAAATAAGTATAGAAATAAATGTGACTCCACCGGATTTCCAAAAGGCTTTTACAGCCTCCACTGCAGCTATTTGGTTGCCGGCAGCATTTACTGCAATATATCCTTCTACCGGCATTAAGGCGAGGTAAGTCATATTTACGAACACATACAAAATGATCACTAACAACAATCCAAAGGCAATGCTTAAGGGCAAATTTCGATTTGGGTTTTTAATTTCTCCACCTAAAAAACCGACAGAGTTCCATCCCTCATAAGCCCAGAATGCAGCGAGCATTGCCGTAAAAATAGCACTGATAGTTACTGGTTGAGAGTTGACTGTTTTCATTGAAAATGCAGAGGCGATTTCTGCTTCCGGACTAGTCGTGCCGAAAGAGATAATGCTAATAATCCCAACTAAAACCAAGAGCAAAAGAATGGTGCTGATATTTGCGCCAATTTTTAATTTTCGACTATTTACCCAGGTTAAACAAATGATTAGAAGGATCGCCACCAGTTTTATATTAAATCCTTCAAAAGGGTAAAAGATTCCTCCGATATTTATATGACTCCAGGATTCCAGCAATGGTTTTAAAGGAATAACGCTACCAAGGGATTGGGCAAATACATATGCAATAGATGCGATGGCAGCCGTTTTAATTGCGGCAAAGTTTGACCAGCCATATAGAAAGGAAAAAAAGCGACCGTAAATCTTTTTGTAATAAGCATATTCACCACCGGTATCGGCCAGTAATCCGGCTATTTCTGCATTACTGAGGGCTCCCATCATGGTGATAATGCCTCCTAACGTCCAGCAGATAAGTATCCAGCCGGGAGAGTTTAATTCCGCAGCCATTGGAGCCACTTTTTTATAAATTCCGGATCCGATGATATTTCCAATTACGATGACTATCGCCAGGCGCAAACCCAGAGTGCGATTTAATTGTTGGGACCCATTCATTTTACTTTATAGTTTTGGAATGATTCTTAAAAATACTAAAAAATATTTCTGAAAGGAATATATTTAAGATCGGAATTAAATTATTGAAGTATAATTGCACTCTTTAGAAAAGTACATGAAGTCTTCCATATGAAATATTATAAAGTTTTAGGTTTAATAGCTTGTGCAGGTGTAATAATCAGTTGTTTTATGCCCTGGACATATTATCCGGATCTTGATAAAAGTTTTACCGGATTTTTTTCTGAAGCAAATA
Source organism: Ginsengibacter sp. (assembly GCA_039921585.1). Taxonomy (GTDB): domain Bacteria; phylum Bacteroidota; class Bacteroidia; order Chitinophagales; family Chitinophagaceae; genus Ginsengibacter. Next base: position 5,234 of record JBDSBN010000320.1, read on the forward strand.
TGTATGGCAAACCAGGAAAGGTATTTATTTTTCTGTCGGTGGTTAGTGCTGTGCTTATTCTTATCCAAAGGATCTGGGCTAAAAGAGTCTTTCTTTTTGTAGCAGCGATTACTTTGGCTTATTTGATTAAAACTTATGTTCTTTTCACCACCTGCTATAGTGCATTATGTCCGGTAAAAGAATACGGTCTCTATGTATTAATGGCATCAACTATTTTATTGATGGTTGTAGCTATTTTTCCGGATATGGAGATTACAAATGAACCTGAAGAAATTTAGTCAAACAATTCAAACTTTGTTTTAGGTCTTCGGGCATCCAACCATTTAAAGTTTTTAAGTTGTCTTTGGTCATCAGGAATGTTTTTCATTGGAAACATTTCCCCTTTGATATCATTAATGTAAATGACCTTTATTAATTCATCGTTTCGGAAATAAAAATCAATTACGTCGCCCGTAGCGCGATTCATCCCAATATAGGCACTGTCTTCGTCCTGCATGTAATAAATGCTTTCTGATTGTTGTCCCCGCACTCTGCTATAATCAATTTTTCCATCTACGAAGTATGCATTGATGGTTTTACCGGCAATCTGATTAAAAAATCCTTCCTTGGTTCTATTTACAATCAGTCCATTTTCAAAAACATATAATCTTTCCGGGTCCTTGTTTTTTGTAAATAAATAGATTGTATCCCCGGTAATTTGCGATCGTCCGTTCCAGATAACCGGATCTTTATACAATCTGAAAACAGAATCTTCTGTGGAAAAAAACAAGCTGTCGCTGACGCTTTGTAAAGAATCATTATAAATGCGCACATTATGGAAAGCTAAGAAATATCGAATCGTCGAGTCAGATTTCAGTGAACTATCTTTAACCGGAACTATTTTAGCAGAATCTGTTATTTTTTTATTGACTTTGTTCATGTTGAGAGAGTCTGTCAATAATTTCGGAGGAATCGTATCTGCCTTTGATAAATTGATACTTGTATCCTTTTCTGACAAAATATTTTTCTCCTTATTGATAGTTTTAGGATTCTCTGGCTTTACAAGAGTATCAGTCACCTTTTTCTGCCGGAATTTTTCTGTCATTTCCAGAATAGGGCTATCCTTTTTGCTTTGCTGTTGATTCTTATCTGATTGGACAGGTGAGATCTGAGCAGGTGGGTTCAGGACGTTTAAAGAATCTTTTATTGTAGGATTGATGGTGGAAGAATCACGTCTGATGCGCGCGCTATCTGTTACCCGGTTAGCAGAGTCACGCGGATTGCCGGTATCTGTTTCAATTAAATGATCAATCTTTTCATCCTGTTGTTTATTGATATGGACGACAGTATCTTTTTGCAAAACCATTTCAGTTCCCTTTAATCCTGAAAAAATGGTATCTGCCGCTATATACGTGCTGTCATTTTTTTGTTGAATAATCAGCAAAGGTTTTCTGGTAGCAAGAAAGGAATTGTTTTTTTTATTTAAAAAGATCTGATTGGCTATGACCACAAAATTATTTGTAGAATCGATAATTACGGCATTTCCTTCCAACTGACCATTTCCTGACAATCCATCAAGGGCCATATTATCTGCCGAATAAATTCTGCCACTACTATCCTTTACTGTAGTACGTTGTGTGAAGAAAGCATCTCCTGTATTGAGATCGTAAGAGCCTTCCGTGGTGTTGATATCTACTTCTTTATTTTTTATATGCGTTTGACTGATGAAATTGGATTTCTTCGTAGCCATATTATATAAAAGAGAATCCGCCCTAATGGTATCTTTCGGTCCTTTTACCTCTACATTTTTTTTGAAATACACATCTTTTGTATCTGAATAATACGTTCCCTCAATACTTGTAATGACGTTCTTTTTTTCTACTACTCTGCCGCCTTTATAAAAATTACCAATTCCGGTTTCAAGATTATAATCAAGATCCTTCGTGAAAAGTGTTCCTTTCCCATCGGTCAATTTTACATTCCCGGTGAGATAAGCCATTTTTTCTTTTCCCAGATATTTCAAATAATTACCGTAGGTGTGAATCGTATCGCCTTGATTGATGTGGATATTTCCGAATGCCTCAATTTCATGTGTTGTTGGGTTTAAAACGGCACTGTCACTGCGGAAAATAGTCCCCTCCTGCTTAATTACGGCACCTCCGGCAACTGTTTGAAGGGTGGTGACAGAATCGATTTTAATGGCGCGCATACTCGGTGCCCGGATAATTTCAAACTCTTGTAATGTATCGGAAACAACAGTTTTAGGTGTAACCTGTGAAAATGAAAAGAGGGAAATTGTAAGAAAGGCCAATAATACACTGACAAATTTCATTCGGGTGAGCATACTATTGATTTACCAATTTTATCGTATCGTCTATTAAAGGCGCGGTAATGTAATTCCCTTTGTCTTTTTTACCAAAAACAGAAATATTTACATATCGCCGCGGATGCACCCGGATATCATCCAGGAGAATATTTAATTTATTTGCGGTGGCCTCCAGGTTAGTGTATAATTCTTTATCATTTAAAAGTAAACCCAGAGATCCGTCCTTGCTATTGATTTTGGCAGCACCTTCTTTAAAGGAATTTACAGCAACATTTAAACTATCAATCGTGCTTTGTAATTCAACTGCTGCAAAATTCTTAGAAGCTTTTTGGGCATTATTTACAATAGAATTAAATTTCTCGTTGTTCGCGTTTAGATTTCGGGTAAAGACTTCTACATTCGCCAAAGATTTGGAAAGAGCACCTTGTTGCGCATCCATCATTGTTTCCAGGGATACTGCCGATACAGCAAAAGATTTTGTAATTGTACTCAGATTTGCGACAATTTCTTTGACATTGTTTTTAGTGTTTACGTCAAATACGTTTGTCACAATATGCAAAACGGAATCAAGAGACTTGACCGAATTTCTCACTTCATATAAGACAGGATTGATCATTTTCAACGCTTCATCAAAAGCTCCTGAACTTGCTGTTGTAATCAGCGTATCTCCATTTTGCAAATATCTCGTTCCATTTCCTAACTTAATTTCCATACTTGGGCTACCTAATAAAGTAGGATTAATTAATGCCAGGGAATTCTCAGGAATATTTATCGGTTCAAACAGAACAACTGTTACAAGAATACTTTTCAGGTCGCGCCCTCCATCGAGCCGCTCGATGCGTCCAACCCTCAACCCATTAATGATCACAGGCTTGGATTTTGCAAGACCCAGAACATCGGTATAAACTGCATAGAGCTTATTTTCCTGCTTAAAAATATTTTTACCTTTCAGAAAATTGAAACCAAGTACTAACAAGCCAACAGCCACCACTACTAAAATACCGGTCTTCGTTTCGTTATTAATTTTCATTTTATATGTAATTGTCTTTAGTTAAGGGACTCAATAAAAAAATTGAAGGCCATACATTTGCGAAAGTAATGAAACTTTGTTCTATTGCCTTTCTAAAAATTGACCTTCATTCTCAATAAAATGATGGAATGCAATTATTAAACCAAATTAAATTTTTATCCGATCTATAAATGGTTCACTTCAACTTTATAATAGATCATCGATCAGGTTAGAAACTTTGTGTTTCCGGAATAAGAACTACTGATTATGTTTTGGTATAAGAAGGTGGAAGGAAAAAAAGATCCTATATCAGGAATGCTTGCGTAATGATTTCCAGCCCGTAACGACAAGTATTCAGTCGAAAAGAAACTAAT
>JBDSBN010000321.1:0-4940 GCA_039921585.1 Ginsengibacter sp.
ATAGATTTAATGTATATAATGTTATTGGCCACATTCCACATTCTGTTTTGGCCATTATAGGAATGTGCAGACGGCCCCAAACCTATATATTTTTCTCCCTGCCAATAACTGCTATTGTGCTTACTTCGGTGACCAGGTTTGGCAAAATTTGATATTTCGTAATGTTCATAACCTGCCTGACTCATCATTTCCATCAAAATTGCAAACTGTTCTGCCTGGACATCATCATTTACATCTTCCTTCTTTTTTAGTTGAATCATTTTCTTCAAAGCAGTTCTTGGCTCCACTGTTAAAGCATAACAAGCGATGTGTGGCACCTCCAGATCAATCGCTCTCTGCACATTATTTCTCCATTCTTCATTGGTAAGTCCGGGAGTACCAAATATCAGGTCTATAGAAAAATTTGGAATACCCACAAGGCGCGCAAGTTCAATGCAGTTTAGGGCCTGCCGACTATTATGCACCCTGTTCATCCATATTAAATCTCTTTCAATAAAAGATTGTATTCCGATGCTTAACCGATTTACCCCGGCTGATTTCCATTCTTTTAATTTTTCAATTGTAATATCATCCGGATTCGCTTCCAGGGTAATCTCAGCTTCTGAAATCACTGAATAATTTGACCGGATTACTGACATAATCTCATTGATTTCATCAAAAGAAAGCAAGCTTGGTGTTCCACCTCCAAAATAAATAGTTTTAATTTGCTCACCTGCATCAATGATCGAAATGTTTTTATTGATTGATTTTGTTCTTAATTCAATTTCACGCAATAAAGATTGAATGATTTCACTCTTTAAGGCTTGAGAAGTTGAAAAATGAAAATTACAGTAATAACAAGCTTGTTTGCAAAATGGAATGTGAATATAAATGCCGGCCAAAATGAATAGATTTTATTTTATTGTAAAGCGAATCATGTTTTCCTTTCAGTTTTTCAATTAGATTTGAATCATTAACATGAAATTTTTGACCAAAATAAAAAGAAATAAACTGACTTTCTTTCTGTTTTTTCTTTCGATTATATTTTCATCGAATAGTTATTGCCAGAAAACTTATTCTATAAAATATCTTCTGGCGGGTAAAGATACTTTATACACACCACAACAAACCGGTCTTAAAAACAGTTTTCATTCCAGAGAAGAAGCGGAGACTTATATCAATAACTTACCCGAATCACTGATAGAAAAGGGGTTCCCGGTTGCATCTGTGGACTCCGTATTTCATGATTCCCTGACAGCTAATATCCACCTTTATCTTGGACCTAGATATCAGTGGAACAATATCCATACGGATAGTCTGGAGACAGACCTTTTAAACAAAATCAGACTAACATCAGAAAAGTCCAACCTAGCTCTAAATAAACTGCCTGTTATAAAAGAAGCGATTTTAAATTATTATGAAAACACCGGATATCCTTTTGCAAGGGTAAACATAGAAAACATGGAGATTTCAGATGATTTAATTTCAGGAAATCTTATTGTTGACAAAGGCAGGTTGTATTATATTGATAGTATCAATATTTATGGCACTGCCAAAATAAAAAATAAATTTCTTCAAAAATATCTGGAGATTCCTGCCGGAAGTATTTACAATAATGAAAAACTCAAACGAATCAGTAAGCACTTAAATAACCTGTCCTATCTGGAAGAAAGCAATCCTTGGAATCTAAGTATGCTTGGAACAGGCGCAATATTGAATTTATATCTGAAACCAAAAAAAAGCAGCCGTGTGGATGTGCTTGTTGGGTTTTTACCCGGGAATGAAATCACCGGCAAAACCCAAATCACGGCTGACGTAAACCTGGATTTGAAAAACTCCCTGGGTTCCGGAGAAAATATATTGGTTAACTGGCAACAATTACAACCACAATCTCCCCGATTGAAATTGGGCTATAACCAACCATACATTCTAAATACTAATTTTGGAATTGATTTTTCTTTTGATTTAGTCAAGCGTGACTCTGCTTATTTACAACTTAATTCTCTCTTCGGCATTCAATATGTACTTTCATCAATCAGTAAGCTAAAAGTTTTTTATCAGAGTGAAAACTCCTACCTGCTAGCCGGAGGAATGGATACAAATCAGGTGATTTTAACCAAGAAGTTACCCGCAAATATTGATGTACGATCCGGCAATTTTGGACTTGGGTATGAGTATATAAATACTGATTATCGGCTTAATCCAAGAAAAGGGACAGAATTCCGTATAACGGCCGCTGCGGGCATTAAAAGAATAAATCGGAATAATGATATTTTAACCCTTCACGATCCGGCACAACCAACATTTAACTTCAGTTCCTTATATGATTCTGTTCAGTTAAAAAGTTATCGTTTAAGAACCACGGCACAGGCCGCCCAATACATTAACTTTGCCGGAAACAATGTGATTAAGTTTGCAGGAAATGCAGGAGTACTTCAAAGTCCGAATACATTCCAGAATGAACTTTTCCGTATTGGAGGTTACCATTTGCTACGCGGATTTGCAGAGGAAAGTATTTATGCAAATCAGTATGCCGTTTTAACCGCAGAGTATCGGTATCTATTAGGAATTAATTCTTACTTTTTTGCTTTTTCTGATGGTGCTCTTACAAATACAAAAATTAACACGTTAAAGTATTCGAATACATTTTTAAGCGGTGGAATTGGATTAGAATTTGAAACGAAAGTTGGATTATTAAATTTAAGTCTTGCTTTAGGCAAAAGAAATGATGTAAAATTTGATATTCGCAATTCTTCCAAAATACATTTTGGCTATATCAACTATTTTTGACCTCATGAATTTAAAAACCATTATCAGCTTTGTATTCATTTTTGCTTTGTTAGCAGGATTTTTCCAGACAAATGCTCAAAACAGAGATTCAAATATCCTGGCAAAAGATACGGTTACAAAAAGACATTCCGCTAAACAAAAGAGGGATACCGGCATAAGCTCTCCTTCACGCACATTAAGAATTCAGAACATTTCCCCCGGGGATACGATTCTCTCTAACAATCAAACAGTTTCTGCTTCTTTAGCCACCAAAGAAACTCCCGATAGCACCCGCAATAAACTGACATCCATTGATTCAATACAGGATTCTGTGCCGCAGAATATGCTTATTTCAGGATCTTCAGGCAGAAATACAAATAAAATAACGGAAAGTGTTTTAGGAAGAAATACCATGATAAATACGAAAGATCAGGGGACCTATTTTCTTCAGGAGGTCAGAGTTGTTTCAGGGAAAGAGTTCACATTTTATTTTTTATGTATTGTTCTTTTTATTCTGGGTCTGTTTAAAACTTTTTATAGTTTGTATTTCAATAACCTCTTTAGAATATTTTTCAATACTTCCTTACGTCAGTCTCAATTAACTGATCAGCTTTCACAGGCCCAATTTCCTTCTTTTGTACTGAATATCTTTTTTACAATTTCAGCGGGTACTTATATCTGGCTACTGTTTTCCCATTTCAATAAAATACAATCTATAAAATCGCAAACTTTATTAATGATTTGTTTGATTAGTGTTATAGTTGTTTATTTAATTAAATTTATTCTTCTGAAGTTTATCGGGTGGTTGGCAGGAATGCAAAAAATGGTGGATAATTATATTTTTGTCATTTTCCTCGTAAATAAAATTCTTGGAGTACTGTTATTACCATTTGTAATACTCCTCGCTTTCGCCTCACCGGAATGGATTCCTTCTATCATAGCATTATCCGGATTATTTATCCTTTTATTTTTCCTCTCCCGATATGTGAAAAGTTATAGTGCACTTGAAACCAAAATAAGTATGAACTTTGCACACCTGATAATTTTTGTGGTAGGTGCTGAAATTTTACCACTATTAATTTTTTATAAAATTGCCGTGGATTATATTGTTTAGGAACAGTGATTGCAATCATTATCTCTAAATAATAAAATTATGGTAACTTTGTTTAATACTTTATGATTTCGAAAATGCAGATACTAACCGAGAACGAGCCTAAAAAACTCAACCAAATACAGAATATTCTTATTTCCCAACCGAGACCAGAGAATGATAAGTCTCCTTATTTCGATTTGGGACGAAAATTCAATATAAATATTGAATTTGAATCATTTATAAGAGTGGAACCAGTGGCTTCAAAGGAGTTTCGAAAACAAAAAATAGATATATCTGCGTATACTGCTATTATTTTTACCAGTCGTAACTCGATAGATCATTTTTTCAGAATCTGTGAAGAGATGAGAATAACCATTTCTCCTGAAACAAAATATTTTTGTGTTACCGAATCTGTTGCTCTTTATCTACAAAAGTTTGTTCTATACAGAAAAAGAAAAGTATTCTTTGGATCAGATGGAACGAATAAAAGTCTGTTTAACGAAATAAGTAAGTTTAAAGCACAGGAAAAATTTCTTTATCCTTGCTCAGAAAACTTTGACAGCGAGATTACCAATTGGCTTGTTACAAATAAATGTGATTATGCGATTCCTGTATTATACCAGGTTATTTCAAACGATGTAAAACAGATTCTTAAGAAACATAATTATCAAATCATTTGTTTTTTCACTCCTTTAGGCGTGAAGAGTTTTATTGAAAACTGTCCTGAATATACTCAAAATGGAACTTTAATCGGAGTTTTTGGCGACAACACCTATAAAGCCGTAGTGAAAGCCGGATTTCATCCGGATATTATCGCACCACAGCCAGAAACGCCCAGCATGGTTGCTGCCTTAGAACAATTTCTCTCCAGTCTTAAAAAGAAATAATTTAAGAGGAATACATTCACTTGCATTTTGATTACCTGATTTTTTTTGGAAAATTATGTGAGGATGGTTATTTCAAAAAATATATATAATCGAGTAGGAAGGTAGCCATTAATTGGCTACCTGTCCTCTCACACCACCGTGCGTACCGTTCGGTACACGGCGGTTTGTTAGAAGAGTTTCCTCTGGTGTTCCGTTTTCCGATAGTAATAGGT
>JBDSBN010000322.1:0-11914 GCA_039921585.1 Ginsengibacter sp.
ATAATCCATTAATGGATGTAGCAGAAGCTAAAGGAACACCAATTTTGGGATGTGACGTATGGGAGCATGCTTACTACTTAAAATATCAAAATAAAAGACCTGATTACCTAAAGGCTTTTTGGAATGTGGTAAACTGGAAAAAAGTAGCAGAGCTATTTGAAAAAGGTTAATCCTTTCCTAAGTTCTTAAAAAATAAACCTGCCGCTATCTTCCTTGATAGCGGTTTTGTTTTCTAATGAGCCAAAGGAATCGGGTATCCGGCAATTTTACACTTTTCATTATCTCAATTCATTTCTGAATGTTTATATTTGCAGCCCTTATAGAAAATTTAATTGTCCTGTTCTCTAAAGAAGCTAGCACTAACTACTCCTTAAGAGATGATAAAAAATATATACATGATTACTATTTATCCTTTCAAAGCGTTGCGTCCTGAGGCCCAATTTGCAAAACTGGTAGCATCGCGTCCTTATGATGTTTTAAATAGCAAAGAAGCGAAAGTTGAAGCTGAGGGCAATCCTTACTCTTTTTTACATATTACCAAGAGTGAAATTAACTTACCCGCATCCGTGGATATTCACAGCGATGAGGTATATCAAAAAGCAAAGGAAAATTTAGACGCTTTCATAAACCGGCCGGTATTATTTACAGAAAGCAAACCATGTTATTATATTTATCGGCTAACAATGAATGATGTAAGCCAAACAGGTTTGGTTTGTTGCAGTTCCGTAACTGATTATACAAAAGGTCGGATAAAAAAACACGAATTTACCCGGCCCGAAAAGGAATTGGACCGAATCAATCATATTAAAATAACCGGAGCGCAAACTGGAAATGTATTTCTGGCAATGCGTGATGTGGATGAGTTAAATGAGTTGCTGGAGAAATGGAAAACAGATAAAAGTCCGGTATATGATTTTACAGCAGACGATGACATTCAACATACTGTATGGGTTATTAGTGACGAAAAATTGATTGAAACAATTACCAATATTTTCAAAACCAAAGTCGACTGCACCTACATCGCCGATGGTCATCATCGTGCAGCTTCAGCAGCAAAAGTGCACTCCGAGGTAAACACCAAAGAGTCCGGGCATTTTTTAACGACTTTATTTCCGGAAAGTCAGTTGAAAATAATGGATTACAATAGAGTAGTTACAGACTTGAACGATTTAACAGAAGAAGAGTTTTTAGACAAGTTGAATAAAAACTTTTCATTCAACAAAGTAAATAAAGCTTACAAGCCCGATTCTCCTCATAATTTTGGGATGTTTTTAAATGGCCAATGGTATCATTTAACGGCACTTGACGGCACTTTTGCCCATGATCCTGTAAACATTCTCGACGTATCAATATTACAGAACAATCTGTTAGAACCTGTACTCGGTATCAAAGATCAGCGTACAGATACAAGGATTGATTTTGTAGGCGGAATCAGAGGTTTACAGGAATTAGAAAGAAGGGTGAACAGTGGTGAAATGGCTGTTGCTTTCAGCATATATCCAGTAACGATTCAACAACTATTTGACATTGCTGATACAGGGAATGTAATGCCTCCAAAAAGCACCTGGTTTGAACCGAAACTTAGAGATGGCTTATTAACGCATTTAATTACAGAAAAAGAAGATAATTAAGGAAGGCTGTTGGCTGTTGGCTGTTAGCTTTTGGCTGTTGGCTTTTAGCTTTTGGCTGTTAGCTATAAATTCATTACCCCAATACACCAGGATTTAATTTTTTAGGTACTGATACCTGACACCTAACCCCTACGGATTAATATGTCCCGTATAAATCATGACCAGTAATATAATTCCCAGCACTACCCGGTAATATCCCCATAAACGGAAACCATGCTTCTTTAGAAAATTGATAAAGAATCTGATGGCGAAAATAGCAACAATAAATGCCACGATATTCCCAACCGCTAGAAGTTTAATTTCATGCCCGGTAATTCCTCCGCTGTTTAAGTGAAACTTTAAAAGTTTGTAACCTGTGGCTGCCAACATCGTTGGAACCGCCAGAAAGAAGGAGAATTCTGCAGATGCACTTCTGGTCATTTTTTGTTGCATTCCTCCAATAATGGAAGCCGCACTCCTGCTTATTCCCGGAACCATTGCAAGACACTGCCATATTCCAATATAAAATGATTTGGAATAGCTTACTTCTTTTTCAGAATGAATCGTTGGGTTTTTAAATACTTTATCTATAAAGATCAGCACAATCCCACCAAGCAATAAAGCCACGGAAACAGTGATCGTGCTTTCCATTAATGCATCTATCTTATCTCCAAGCAACAATCCTAAAATAATCGCTGGAATGACTCCTATCAGAAGTTTGAAATAAAATTTCCAATTGTCAAGATCAACAAATTTTTTCCAGTAAAGAACCACTACAGCCAGAATAGCTCCCAATTGAATGGCAATGGCAAAAAGTTTTGTAAATTCATCATCAGGCACTGAAAGTAATTTCCCGGCTAATATCATGTGACCGGTTGAGGATATTGGAATAAATTCAGTAAGCCCTTCTACTATGGCTATAATAATAGCTTCAACGAAGTTCATTGGATCAAATTATTTAAATCAGCGAGGAGAAATAAGTACCTGGTCAACAATTATTTTTGCTTTTTCATAATTGCATAAACCTCAATGAGAAGACCACCAACGATTAATATTGGAGCAAGAGTTATTCTTCTAAAACCATAAATTTCGTGATCATTAAACACATTTGGGTCAGGGCTTTTACCACCAACCATGAGAATCATTCCAATAGCAATAGTTACCAGCCCTATGAGCATCCACTTATAATTATCTTTCGTAAACAATACATTTTCTTCTTTAGAAAGAACCGGATTTTCCGGCTGAATATTTTTCTTTGTTCTCATATTAAAATTTGAAGGTGCAATATTAACGAATATACCAACCTATACCATATAAATTAGTACAGGTCGTCTAATTTCATTTTTAAATATTTTAATGCCGACCGGTAAGTACTAAATAAACTAATGAATATTCCCAGAATGATTATTCCTCCAAAAATCATTAATAGATTCATCGTGTCATGCAATGACTTCAGGTAAGGAACAAATTGCTCTGCCAGATAGATAAAACCAAGTAGTAAACCTATTGCAATAACGGAAGAAATAATCCCATTGACCACGGCTCTTTGATTTAGTGGCTTTGTTATAAATCCCCGGGTAGCACCCACCATTTGCATGGTCTTTATAATAAAACGATTACTATACATTGCCAATCGGATCGTATTATCGATCGATACAATCACTAATAAAGACAGAATAACAGCTACAATTAAAAGGGCTAAAGTAGTCGTTTTTACAAATTGACTCACACTTGCCACGGTTGCTTTTGGAGTTTGAAATTCAGAAACGGTGGTAGGAAAATGAGACAACAAATTATTTTCCAACACAGCCAGACTATCTTTATCAACATAATCCGCTTTTACAAAAAAGTCGATGCTTTCCGGTAAGGGATTAGTGATAGCCAATTGTTTCCAAAGAGTATCATTTTCCTGACTGTATCTTTCAATAGCCATTTCTTTAGTAATGTGCTCTACTTTGTTTGCATAAGGAAGAGACTCAATGTAATTTTTCACAGAATCTACCTGCTCCGGACTTGCCGTACGATAAATGTAGGCGTGCAATTGAATATTTTCTTTGAAATAATCTCCTGTTTTTTGAATATTTAAAAATATCCACCCTACCACCCCAAAGAGAAACAATACAAGAGATACACCGATAATGGCATATACATAAGATGGTTTACCGCGTTTGGTAGATGATTTTCCGAATTGAGCCATAATAGAAAGATAAATTAATTTATAACAGTAGCAAGTGGATTAAATCAAAAATAATCCATTTTGAACAGGTTTAGTATTTTTGCGCACTATTTAATGAATGCTAATGTAATTTACAATGTCCATTAGGCAGCCGCAACGCCCTAATGAATAACATTTCTTTCACAAAATATCGAAATGAGTTACCGGCCTTTTAATATCATTGCAAAACTTCAAAATAAATTAAACGTTTTTTACCCTACGGGCAATATTAATAAAATAGAATGGAATATAATTACAGGGAAATAGAGAAAAAATGGCAGAATGCCTGGAAAGATTCAGGCATTTACAGGGTTGAAAATAATTCAGATAAACCGAAGTATTATGTACTGGATATGTTCCCCTACCCAAGTGGTGCAGGACTTCATGTAGGCCATCCGTTGGGCTACATTGCCAGTGATATCTTCGCCAGATATAAAAGACTGAAAGGATTTAATGTTTTGCATCCGATGGGTTTTGACAGCTTTGGCTTACCGGCTGAACAATATGCTATTGAAACCGGACAGCATCCGGCGACAACTACAGAAAAAAACATTGATACGTTTAAAAGCCAATTGGATAAAATTGGATTTTCCTACGATTGGAGCCGTGAAATAAGAACCAGTGATGCCAGTTATTACCGCTGGACTCAATGGATATTTCTGCAATTATTTAAAAGTTGGTACAACCATCAAACTGATAAAGCGGAACCACTTTCAACGCTGATTGAAGAATTCAAAAACAACGGATCTTCTAATGTAAAAGATATCGATAGCCATTTCTCTGCAGAAGAATGGAATCAATTTGATAATAAACAGCAACAGGACATCCTCATGCAATTTCGCCTGGCATTTTCTTCCTACGGTGAAGTGAATTGGTGTGAAGCGTTAGGAACAGTGCTTGCAAATGATGAAGTGATCAATGGAGTCAGCGAAAGAGGTGGTCATCCGGTAGAGAAAAAGAAAATGCGTCAATGGTATTTAAGAATTACCGAATACGCAGACAGACTTCTTAGCGGCCTGGATACCGTTAATTTTAGTGAGGCAATTAAGGAAATGCAGCGCAACTGGATTGGCAAGAGCGAAGGCGCTGAAATGCAATTTGAAGTGGCAGGTGACGAGCAAGAAGCCTCCTCCGTTTCTACTGAAAAAATTAAGGTATACACTACCCGCCCCGACACTATTTTTGGTGTAGACTTTCTAGTCCTTGCGCCTGAGCATGAACTTGTAAAAACCATTACTACAAAAGATCAGCAAGCATCAATCAACGAATATTTAACCTACGTAAAAAGCAGGAGCGATCGTGAAAGACAATCGGAGGTGAAACAAATTACCGGATGCTTTACCGGCGCCTATGCATTAAATCCATTCGATGGCAGAAAAATACCCATTTGGATTGCGGAATATGTTTTAATAGGATACGGCACCGGTGCTATTATGGCTGTGCCTTGCGGAGATCAAAGAGATTTTCTTTTTGCGAAACATTTTAATATCCCGATTACCAATATTATTGGATCACATTATAATGGCGAGGAAGCAAACCCTACTAAGGATGCCATATTGGAGAATTCAGGTTTTTTAAACGGAATTTTGATGAAAGATGCCATTGGATTGGCTTTAGATAAAATAGTAGAAAAAGGTATCGGAAGAAGAAAAGTAAATTATCGAATGCGGGATGCCGGTTTTAGCAGACAAAGATATTGGGGTGAACCTTTTCCGATCATTTGGAGTGATGGAATTGCTCTCCCTTTAGATGCAGATGAACTGCCTTTAGAATTACCTCATGTAGAAAAATATGGTCCCGGAAAGGAAGGCGAAGGTCCTTTAAGTAATTTAAAAGAGTGGGTAATTACACCCAATGGTATGAGGGAAACCTCCACTATGCCAGGCTATGCTGGTTCTTCCTGGTACTTTCTGCGCTATATGGATCCACAGAATACAGAAACATTTGCAGATAGAAAAGCAACCGATTATTGGAATCAAGTGGATGTATATATCGGTGGAACAGAACATGCTGTAGGGCATTTACTTTACAGCCGTTTATGGACGAAGGTGTTATTTGATCTGGGATACATTGGTTTTGAAGAACCATTCAAAAAATTAGTGAATCAGGGAATGATTCAGGGAAGCAGCCGGTTTGTATATAGAGTAAAAGACACCAATAAATTAGTATCCTACGGATTAAAATCGGATTACGATGTAACCGAATTACACGTGGATGTGAATATGGTCGATGGAATTGAATTAAACATTGCTGAATTTAAAACCTGGAGGAATAGTGAGTACGCTGATGCTGAATTTATTTTAGAAAATGGTAAATATATCTGTGGAGTAGAAACAGAAAAAATGTCCAAGTCAAAATTCAATACGGTAAACCCGGATATTTTAGTGGACAAATATGGAGCAGATACCTTCCGCATGTATGAAATGTTTTTAGGCCCTATTGAGCAAAGTAAGCCCTGGGATACAAAAGGAATAGAAGGAGTTCATCGTTTTCTTAAAAAGTTATGGCGCCTTTTCTATGATGATGTAAAAGGAGCAATCTGGACAGATGAAAAAGCCACTCCGGCAGAATTAAAAGTATTACACAAAACGATTAAAAAAATAGAAGACGATACAGAGCGCTTTTCCTTTAACACCTCAGTTAGTGGTTTTATGGTAGCTGTTAATGAACTTTCAGATTTAAAATGTCATAAAAGAGAAGTTCTGGAGGCTTTATTAATATTACTAACTCCCTATGCACCTCATATTTCGGAAGAATTATATCATGCTTTGGGCAATAAAGATTCCATAATAAGTGCTTCTTTCCCAAAACTGGAAAGTAAATATCTTATAGAAGCTGAAAAAGAATACCCCATATCCATTAATGGAAAAATGCGCACAACAATCACTATTTCGCTGGACGCTACTCAGGATGAAATTGAAAATATTGTTTTGAGCCATGAAACGATTCAAAAATGGGTTGAAGGAAAAACGCCGAAAAAGATTATCTATGTGAAAGGGAAGATGGTGAATGTAGTGGTGTAATTTCTTTCCTGCAAGAAAAGAAAACTAAGCAATCACTAAAATAAAAATCGGCTACTCATTGAAAAGTGCCACTTCATAATTGTTGGAGATTTTGATTTTAGAATATTTTATTCCCGAAGAAAATCTCTTTTTAAGTAAAGCTCTATGATAAATGTATGCTCTTTGATTTAGAGAATACATTTATCATAGAGCTTTTTTCATTTAAACGGTAGGTTATCTCACTTTGATTAATGAGGTAAGAGGATGGCGAAGATTTTTATATCCCATCATATCTACTTTTATAGACCCAACAGCGATAGGACTTTCAGCTCTTAAAAGAATCCGATTGGGGTCATCACTAACCCATACAGTCATCTTTTCTCCTCCTTCGAATATCGATCCTTTAATAAGTAAGGGTCTAAATTTAATGGCATTAAAACGTCCATACTTTGTTCTTACCTGCTCTTTGCCTTCATATCTCAGGTATAAATTATAAATTTCATCATCCAGAAACATATCAAAAGGAATTTTATCTCCTTTTTTATACTTACTAAAATCAATATTTCTCGCATAATACACGGCACTTATCACATCCTGAATACAATCAGTTACTTTGAATACTCCATTTGTACTAACGGCTGTACCGGCTTTATGGTTAAAAGTTACATTATTATATATTTTATACCCATCCTCATCTACGTTTCGAATAAACTTAACAGGTAGCATCGTGGCTGTATCGATATATGTTTCATATCTGTCTCGCACGCGAAAAAATTTATCAAAAAAGGGATACGTTGTTCCTAATGCAACAGCATGATAAACCGGCCTGTTGTTAAATCTGGTCAGAGAAGTTGTAAACTTAGCTTCACCTGCACCCACATACATTCCCAAAGTACTGTAGTAAACCCTCATAGTTACTTCTTCTCCTGCCTGGAAAGCAGTATTCCTAACGCCGCAGAATTCGTTTTGGGGTTGAATAAAAGAGGAAAGTAGAAATATAAAAATCGTTGTAATCGTTTTCAAATCGAATTATTTTTCATTAAAAAATTTGATGCTTAAAATTAATATGCTCCCTAATAAAGCAGGTATAAATAAATTGATAAACCAAATACCAAAAGTAGTGCCTATAATACCCACTTGATTGGAGCTGTAAATTCCCAATAGTGCAGTACTGAATTTTCCTCTTATTCCAAGATCTGCAATTGCAAAGGAGGGAATAACAGCCATTACAAGAAAAAGAATACTGATAATTGGGAAACCCTCAAACCAAAGTATAGGCACATTTAATACTTGTAAGAGCAATATATACTGAAGGACGAAAGTTATGTATCGGAAGAGGGACAGGGACAACAGCCTTAACAATAATTTAGGATTAAATGCTTCTAAAACGTTGATATAGTGGACGTATTTTTCCATAGCGGGGATCTTTTCCACCAATTTAACCAGCCACGACAATCGGAAAAAGAATAGGATCATCAACATTCCAATGAAAATAGAAAGGATCAACAATGTCTCAACCCAGAAATAGGATAAGCCCATTATGGTATCATCAGGCTTCATCTGATAATTCAATAAATAAAGTAACCCCAGACATCCCATAATTAATGTAATAATCAACTGGCTGATGCTACCTGCAATATATACAGAAACAGCTTTAATACGGCTCCCATCTTTTACATAAAGAATTCTTCCCCCATATTCCCCGATTCTGTTGGGGGTATTGATGGATAATGTAACGCCTGTGAGGACAGACTTATAGGCAGTAGTATAATTCATTTTTTGTATCGGATGAATTAAAATCTGCCATTTCCTGGCTTCAAGGCCCCAATTTATAAAGACCATTAAAATCACCGACCAGAATTTCCAGGCCTGGGCTCCGAATGGAGCGTCTTTAATCACAGCCAAAGATTGATCTAAATCCGGCTGCGATTGTATTTGCTGATAAAGTGAATAGAAAAGCCAGATCCCTAAAACAGGTGCAATGATGTATTTGAATATTCTTTTGATATTTTTGTTTCGAAGGATCATGTAGCTTTGAGCGCGTATTCTTTCAGTGAGTTTTATAGAAATCGACAATAAACCGAGTAAAAATAGTCTTCCATTGGGTAAAACAACAAAAATCATTTTAGGAATTGATCCGGGCACGCTAGTGATGGGATTTGGAGTTATAAAAGTCTCTTCTCAAAATGTATCCCTGATCGTTATGGACGTCCTGAAACTGTCTTCCAAATTAGATGCTTATGAACGTTTAAAAATCATTCATGCTAAAGTAACCGAATTATTGATTGAATACTCCCCTCACGAATTTGCCATTGAGGCTCCCTTTTTTGGAAAGAATGTTCAGAGTATGCTCAAACTCGGAAGAGCACAAGGAGTAGCAATTGCTGCAGCCATGCAGGCAGGTCTCACTGTGACTGAATACTCGCCCCGCAAAATCAAACAATCGATTACCGGTAATGGTAATGCCGACAAACAACAGGTATTAAAAATGCTCCAAAGGATTGTAAATTTTACTGAGGAACCTAAATACTTTGATGCTACAGACGCGTTGGCTGTAGCCGTATGCCATCATTTTCAGGGAAATCTACCCACTATTTCCGGGACTAAAAAACTAACCGGGTGGGATGATTTTATCTCTAAAAACCCGGCTAGATTAAAAACCTGATAGAAGATCTTAACCGCAATAATCCCTTACTGTTTCAAATTTTTCAATATTTTTTCCTGAGCTGCTTTCATATTATCTGTAGAAAGAGATAATTTTTTTCTTGTAAAATTTAGATCATCTGCACTATTCAAAGGTACCATGTGCAAATGCGCATGAGGCACTTCAATTCCTATCACGCTAATCGCACACCTATTGCAGTGAAAAGATTTTTCAATTGCATCTGCGATCGGTTTCGCGAAAGAAAGAATATCTGACAAATAATCTGAGGGCATATCAAAAAACTTGTCCACCTCCATTTTTGGAATAACCAGGGTATGCCCTTCAACCAGAGGATTAATATCCAAAAAGGCATAAAACTTTTCGTTTTCCGCAATTTTATAGGAGGGGATTTCACCTTTAATTATTTTTGAAAAAATAGTCATGGCTTACTTTTAATTTTTAAGATACATTTAAACTAATTCTACAAAAATAGGCAAACTATCAGACCGTGATATTTTCAATTTTAAAAGTGATGGTACCTGCTGGTACTTTTATTTCTGCGATATCACCTACTTGTTTTCCAAGCAGTCCGCTCCCTATTGGAGATGCAGCGGATATTTTTTTCAATTTCAAATCAGCTTCCTTTTCTGAAACGATTTGATATGTTACTTGTTTGTTTGTTGCAATATTTGTTAGAGTGACTTTGGTTAATATGGTCACTTTTGAAGTATCAATAGTGCTTTCGTCTACAATTCTGGCAGTAGCTATCACCGTTTCCAATTGCTTAATTTTAGCTTCCAACATCCCCTGATCATCCTTTGCCGCATCGTATTCTGCATTTTCCCTTAAGTCTCCCTTTTCACGGGCTTCACCTATGGCTCTTGCTGCAGCAGGTCTAAGAACTGTTTTCATGTGATACAGTTCTGCTTGCATTTCTTCAAATGTTTCTTTCGTTACATAGTTTATCTGAGTCATATTCATCAAATTTTTTATTGTTTAGTTATACAACCAAAAAAAATACAACGCCCCATATTTACTAAGGCGTTGTATATCGATGCAAATATAATTAAAATTTGCTGCTATTCCAGCGATAATTTTTTTAGCAATACTTTCGCCATCTTGTAAAAAGCTTCATGAGAGTAGCCGGCAATATGAGGAGTCAATATAACATTAGGTTGCTTGCTTAGCCATTCTAAACGGTCTTTTTCTTCTTTTGTATAGGTATCCAGTTTTTCATTCTCGAGTACGTCCAGAGCGGCACCGGATATTTTCTTAGTCATTAAAGCTTCGATTAAAGCAACAGTATCCGTCACTTTTCCGCGGCAGGTGGAAATAAAAAAAGGAGCATTATGAAGGGAATTAAAGAATTCCTTCCCGGCCATGTATTTTGTTTCATGTGTAAGTGGCACATGCATGCTTATAATATCCGCATATTTCCCAATCTGTTCTAAATTACCTTCTTTTATATATCCGCTACTAAAATCAAATTTATATTTATCATAGGCCAGAACGGTCACATTAAAAGATGAAAGTAATCTGGCAAGAGCACTTCCGGTATTTCCGTAGCCAATAATTCCAACTGTTTTGCCCTCGAGTTCCATTCCTCTATTTGCTTCCCGAATCCATTTCCCCTCTTTTATTTCCTCAAAAGAAGAACTAATATTATTGGTTAGGTTTAGAATCAATCCTAATGCATGTTCTGCAACTGCATTTCGGTTGCCTTCCGGGCTGCTCACACACAAAATCCCTTTAGACTGTGCATATTCCACATCAATTAATTCCATACCGCTCCCTAATCTTCCAATCCATCTTAAATGAGTTGCCCGATCCAGAAGCGCCTTATCAATCGTTAACCTGGTGGTGACTATCAACCCTTCCGCCTGGTTGATAATAGCACTCAGTTCGTCGTAAGTTATTTTTTCTGCATGAAAAACAGAATATCCCTTTTGTTGCAGGGTATCTGTTAAATAATTATGCGCATTAGCGGTTATGATTACCTGCTTTTTCAACTATTATTTATTTAGATTCTAAAGCGATCATACTGATTTCTACATTCACATCTCTTGGCAATTCTCTTACAGCCACCGTTTCTCTGGCCGGAAAATCAGTTTCAAAATGTTTTCCGTATTCTTCATTGACCGTGGCAAAGAAGCTCATGTCTTTTAAAAAGATAGTCGTTTTTACCACATGACTAAAGTCCATACCCGCTTCTTCCAGTACTGCTTTCAGATTAACCATAACCTGGTTCGTCTCTTCGGTTAGATTACTATCTCTTAACTCACCTGTTTCAGGCACAATTCCCACCTGCCCGGAAAGAAAAAGAAACCCTCCGGCTTTTACAGCTTGGTTATAAGGTCCTATCGGGTTTGGAGCTGAAGATGTTTTTATTATTTGTTTATTCATGTTAATAATTTTGAAAAGGGATAAAGTTGCAAAACTTTCC
>JBDSBN010000323.1:0-2673 GCA_039921585.1 Ginsengibacter sp.
ATATCATTAGCAAGTGCCAACAACTGCTGACCAATGCAAATTCCAAAAAATGGTTTCTTTGCAGCGATAATTTCTTTAACTGTCTCGATTGCATATCCCATCGGCTCCGGATCACCTGGCCCATTGCTGACAAAATAACCATTGGCATTAAATTCTTTCAGTTCGGTAAAGCTGGTATTTGCATTGAAAACTTTTACAAATGCGCCCCTGTTTACAAAGCAATTAAGAATATTTTTTTTCATTCCAAAATCAAGAACAGCAATCCTTATCTTACTATTTTCATCACCGGCAGTATAATTAGTCTTTGTGGAAACAACTGAAGCAAGCTCCAAACCTTCCATTGAAGGAACCTCAGAAAGTATCTTTTTCAAATCTTCTATATTTTCATTCTCAGATGAAATAATACAATTCATGGCTCCTGCTTCACGAATATGAATTACCAAAGCGCGGCTATCTATACCATCAATGGCAACAATATTCTGTTTTTCGAAATATTCCTGTAAAGAATTATCAGCCGCAAACCGCGAATATTGCTCTTCAAGGTTTCTTCCGATAATTCCTTTTACTTTTATAGAATCACTTTCAACTTCATTGTTATTGATTCCATAATTACCAATATGAACGTTATTCATAATTACGATCTGTCCGTAATAACTTGGGTCTGTAAAAACTTCCTGATACCCGGTCATTCCTGTATTAAAGCAAATTTCACCAGTTGTAGTACCAATTTTACCGAAAGAATTTCCATGAAAAACACTCCCATCTTCTAAAATTAAAATTGCAGGCTGGGATGATTGTAATTGAGACATAAATATAGTTTAGCAAATTAAATAAATCGATAGCGTAAAATTTTTAAAAATTTTGCACCAAAATTATCAAAATTAATGTGCAAAAAAAAACCTGCAATTAAGCAGGCTAATAAAAGTTATGCATTAACATCAGAATCGGGTTGTTCCGGATTTTCTTCCGGTATAACTTCGCTTTTGGGTTCTTCAACTTTCGTTTCTGAAACCGGAAGTTCTTCTGATTCAACCTCAGGAAGTTTAGATTCAACAGCCTTTTTACCTCGTCCTGCCCTACGTGTTTTCTTAACTCCTGATGTCTCAGTTTCACCAATACCCTTCCCGTAAATTTCGTTATAATCTACCAACTCGATCATCGCCAGTTCCGCATTATCACCTACTCTTTTTCCAAGTTTAATCACTCTCGTGTATCCGCCCGGACGGCTGGCAATTTTCAAACTAATCACGTCGAATAATTCTTTCACAGCAACTTTATCCTGCAAACGACTAAATACCAATCGCCGCATATGGGTCGTATTTTGCTTCGACTTCGTGATCAAAGGTTCTACAAATGGCCGCAAAGCTTTTGCTTTTGCTAAGGTAGTTACAATCCTTTTATGTTCGAATAACTGACAAGAAAGATTAGTAAGCAACGCATTTCTGTGACTCCCCGTTCTACCTAAATTATTTATTTTATCTCCGTGACGCATGACGTATGTTTTTAAAACCCTGTACCGTGTCAGGAATTACAAGGCTGATGTAAAAATGCGAAAATGTTGAACTATCGTCAATCATTTGCACGTTAATTATTATTCTTCGTCTAATTTTATCTTGCTAAGGTCCAGTCCAAAACCAAGACCTCTTTCATTCAAAACTTGTTCGATTTCGCTTAAAGATTTTTGGCCAAAGTTTCTAAATTTCATTAAATCTTCCTGCTCATATTGAACCAATTCACTTAAAGAATTAATCTTAGCAGCCTTCAAACAATTGAATGCCCTCACAGAAAGATCTAGATCTTCCAATGGAGTTTTCAACACTTTACGAAGTTGTAAAGTCTGTTCATCTACCAAATCTTCTTTCTTTTCTTCTTTATTATCAAAAGTTATATTTTCATCGGTGATGATCATCAGGTGCTGTATTAAAATTCTTGACGCTTGTTTAACAGCTTCCTCCGGATGAATAGTTCCATCAGTAACAACATCCATTACTAATTTTTCAAAATCAGTTCTTTGTTCAACGCGCGTATTTTCAATGCTGTATTTTACATTTTTGATCGGCGTATAAATTGCATCTATTGGAATGTACCCAAAATGTGAACTTTTCTCTTTGCTTTCTTCAGCCGGAACATATCCGCGACCTTTCGATATTGAAATTTCGATATCTAATTTTGCAGAATTATCCATAGTGCAAATTAGCAATTCGGGATTCATCACTTCAAAAACAGGAGTAGCTTCACCAATCATTCCAGCAGTGAATTCCGTTTTATTTTTTAGAGATAAATTGATCTTTTCTGTACCACTTTCCTGATCAGTTATCTTTTTGAACCGGACCTGTTTTAAATTAAGTATAATTTCGGTCACATCTTCTGTGATTCCTTTTATTGTCGCGAATTCATGGTCAGCGCCCGCGATGCTTATGCCAACAATTGCATAACCTTCCAAAGAATTAAGCAACACTCTGCGAAGTGCATTCACAATAGTAACACCATACCCGGGTTCTAGCGGGCGGAATTCGAATTGTGCTTCGAAATCTGTGCTTTTTTGAAGAACAATTTTGTCTGGTTTTACAAAATTTAAAATGGCCATTTTTTATTTTGTTTTATTGATTTAAAATTTTTTTGTTACCAGCTCCTCCAGCTTCTGTCAACATCGTTGTGTCACTCACTTGTACG
>JBDSBN010000324.1:0-7447 GCA_039921585.1 Ginsengibacter sp.
GCCAATGGAGGCGCTTATGGTTTTTATATGAAATTTAATGCTGATGAAACACTTTCAATGTATTCTGACTGGGATAATAATGCGGCTGTAACAGGTAAGAATTCCACTTATTCCATCCG
Organism: Ginsengibacter sp.; assembly: GCA_039921585.1. GTDB lineage: Bacteria > Bacteroidota > Bacteroidia > Chitinophagales > Chitinophagaceae > Ginsengibacter. The sequence goes on from JBDSBN010000324.1 coordinate 120, forward strand.
GTATATAATGAATACTTCATTAATATTTGATACGTATAATTATATTACCATTATGCAGGATCCACAGAGCTCCGTAAATGGAGGATCTCAGCCAAATGGACTCCAAAGTGATATTGAGTTTGAATATTTGCGTTCAACGGAAGATACGGTTGTTTTGAGAGGTAGGAAGTATCGGAACTATTTATACTTATTAAAGGCTAATGCAAATGAAGCATCTGCTTATGCGAACGGTAGTTTTTTAACGACAATCAACCAATTTAAAAATTATTTTCTGACTAAAAGTAATAATTATGTTTCTCTTAATTATGGTGGTGCTCCAATAAAAATGGGAATTGTATTTGACAATAATCGTAAAACTGTTGAAGTACAAGGAAAGTTAGCTGAAGGTAAATTTGGTAGTGATAAACAAGGTTTCGCCTTTAGTATTGATGGAGGATTCTTTATTAATCCTATTGCCTTCGCAGATAAAAATTTTGTAGCAATTAAACTTAAAGATGCAAATACACTTGTCTTAATTGATGATAAGGGAGTTGAATATCCAATACTCCAAAACCCTGTGCCATTAACTGAATTATATGAGATTTTTGGTAGCGGAAGTGGTAAAACATATAACTCAATTTATCTTATAAATGGTCAAAGACCTGCTGGTGTAACATCTGCATTTAATAGTGTTTATGATGGTGTTATATCCAGGTTTCAAGGTACATCAAGAGTTGTTGATACCTTAGAAATAAGACTTTCAAATAGTAATACTGCCTTGGTACGTTTGTGGTATTTGAGCGGAACTTCTCGTTTTTTAGCAGATGCATCGTTTAATTATACCCTCGAAGCTGATGGTACATTAACTTTTTCAAATTATACTCCTGCTGCTTCGAACGGAAACTGGAATACTAGAATAGCACAAATTGGAAATTTAGTAGCCTGGCTGCAGAGTGGCCCTTTCAAAATCGATTGGGTAGCAAGTAGTATACCTGGAGCGCCTAATTATGGAGGATTATATAGAAAGGCAGATCCTGGTGATTTCTATTATGGTTATTTACGAAAAATTTAATCATTCTATACGGATGTTAAACCTGTCAGGTAAAATTCTTATTAAATGAGTTTTTACTCAAAGGAATCTACCTGACAGGTTCATCAACCGAAGAAGAAACGTTGTTTTCAACCTTTAATCTGAAGTTTATCCTTCAGAAATAAATAATGAATACAAGCAAATAGTTCAAAACATAATATTTTAGATTCTACGTTAATAAAGAATTCTTCAGTTCAGTTTAGTTAGCGGTACTGAACAATAAACTCGCTTTAGCCTTGTTAGTGCAGTAAAATTGGAATTTTGGAATTCCTAAAAGTCGTTATCCTATCCGACATATTTTTAATAAAAATCAGCACATAATTTACAATCTGATTTTCAGGTCTATACTTTCCGAAAAAGAGTTTATTTAGAAAAACTAATCGGAATATAACTCATCGCTTTTCCTGTAATCTTATTATACTAATAAGAAATAAAACTTATCTCTTAAAGAGATAAATTTTTTATTTGATGTTGTTACTAATCTGGTTAAAAATCCCTGAGATACATTCCTGGCTTAATAATTCGCATGTGATACAACGTTGCATTCTAAACTATCTTGTTTATTGCTGAATGGAATTTTAATGCAATAATTGAATACAATCCGTATCTCACCACAGCCGCTTACATCTTCTAAAACCCGAAATCTGAACCGCCACTACTCATACTGTAAAACAGCAGATGGCATCAAATAAGTATGAAAATGGGGTAATCAATGGCTTGAGAAATCAGCTTTAACTTCCTTTTAAAAGAATTTAGGCATTCTTTTTAGTCATATAATAAATAAAATCAACGACAATGAAATATTATTTATACTTATTAGTTTTCTCTCTTGCGCTTTATTCATGTGGTAATTCCCGTTATGGCAAGACGCAAACTTCAGAAGATAAAGTATTGGTTGCTGCTATTAAAAAGGTGGATAAAAAGCCTTCAGATTCCGGAGCTTTATATGGATTAAAAGAATTGTATAATGATGCAGTAACAGCACATCTAAACAAAATTGATGTGTATAAATCCTTGTCGGATGAAAGCAAGTGGCCCAAAATTTTAAAAGAATACAATGCTGTGGAAGGTGTAAATAATACCGTTCGTTCTTCTAAGGTTGCCGCAAAATATATTAACCCGATATCTTTTAGCTCGGAAATAGAACTCACCAGACATCAGGCCGCAGAAGACTACTATAATCTTGGATTGGAGTATATGGGTAATGCAGACAAAGAGTCCTTCCGGCATGCCTATAATTTGTTTGCAAAATCAGCCGGAATGGTTCCGGGTTATAAAGATGTAAAAAGACAGCTCGCCCTTGCAAAAGAAAAAAGTATGCTAAATATTGTCATCAATCCTATCCGTGATGAATCGAGATATTATAATGACCTCGGCTGGAACCGGTTTGGAAATAGTTTTAATAATGATTATCTACAAAGGAATCTCGTACGTGATTTGGGTGGGAGTTATTCCGGTAATTCCTTTGCCCGCTATTTTACAGATAGAGAGGCAAGCAGATCAAAAGCGGATATGGATTGGGTGGTAGATCTTACCTGGACAGATCTTGACATTCCGCGTCCCTATTCAAGGCAATATACCAGGAATGTAAGCAACCAAATTCAAGTGGGAAGGGATACTTCCGGGAAAGCCATTTATCAAACTGTTCAGGCTACATTGTATATCACGCAATATTATTTTACCGCAAGAGGCGAATTGGAAGTTCGGGTTACAGATGCTCAAACTAATTACAATGTGAATTTAAACAGGTACTCTTCGACTGTTGACTGGAAACAGGAATATGCAACTTACCGCGGAGATGCGAGAGCTTTAAGTAATCAGGACCAACTAATTTTAAATAGTCAAACCTTTCGTGAACCTAGACGAGAGGATATACTTGATGAATTATTTCGAAAAATTTATCCGCAGGCAAAAAATGGAATTTATTATTTGACAAGATAATGGATAGTGCATATGGATAAGAACATAGATTTGAATGCGTTTGCAGATTTATTCCTCTTTTATTTCCAAGATAGAAAATAAACTTCAACAGGAAATTTTCATTGTAATTATAAATTGACCTTTGCTTTTATTACTTTTAAAGTAATTACCATCTAATTATTTATAGAATGAGAAAATTTCTAATTGTACTTTCCGTTGCTTTTCTTTTTTCCTGTGGCACCTCTAAGAAAAATACTGCTATCTATTCAGAAGATAGAATATTGGAAGAGGCTGTAAAAAATCTGGATAAAAATCCCTCGGATACATCGCTTGCCAATAGTATGCACACATTATATAAAGGTGCGGCTCAAAATCACCTTTACAACATAGAATTATACGAAACAATGACTGAGCCTGGTCGTTGGGATAAAATAATAGCAGAATATAATGCCCTTCAAAGATTAAATACGATTATTAATCATTCGGCAGCCGCCCGGATTGTGGTAAAGCCTGAATCTTACACCGCTAAAATTGATATCGTAAAACAGCATGCCGCCGCTGATAATTATGAAATTGGAATGAACCTGATGGAAGAAAATAATGGCAAACTTTCTTTCCGGGAAGCATTTGTTTTTCTCAAAAAAGCAAATGGGTATGTACCAGGATATAAGGATGCAGCACGCCAAATGGAGATAGCCTGGGAAAATGGCATAATGGATATTATTGTAGATCCTGTTAGAATTGATGACAGGTATGCTTTGCAGGGAGATTGGAACAGAACGATGAATCAGTTTAATGGGCAATTGCTTCAAAATGACCTGGTCAGAGATCTTGGTGGCGATTTTTCCAGAAACTCTTATGCAAGATATTATACAAATAGTCAGGCACGGAATGCACGCATAAATCCCGACTGGTTGATAGATCTGTCTTGGGTGCAATTGAATATTCCGCAACCCTCAGTGGATAGAAGCACCAAGTCGATTAATAAAAAAATAGAAACAGGTAAAGATTCTACAGGACGTCCTGTCTATCAAAAAGTAACAGCAGAGTTAACTATTATCAATCAAAAAGTAAATGCTACAGGAAATCTTGAGTTCAGAATTACAGATGCATTTAACAGAATGGAAGTTCATAATCAAAGACACTCCGCAAGAGCTCCCTGGGATAATAAATATGCCACCTTTACAGGTGATTCCAGAGCTTTAAGTGATGTGGATAGAGCATTGGTCAATAATAAAAATAGTACTGAACCTAGAAAGGATGAAATGGTTCATAAACTTTATCAGAATGTGTATAGTCAGATAAAAAATTCTATAGAAAGACTTGTAAAGACTGCTAAATAAGATAGAAAAGAAAAACGGCCTAACTTATTAGCTGCAATAGGGAAATCAAATGATATTAAAATATCGAACAGGGATTTTTCTCATCGCTCAGATCAGAAAAAGAAAATTCTTTTGATCCTGTTTTCAAAGAATCTTTTAAAAAAAAAACCGGAGAATTCGCAGAATTCTCCGGTTTTGTATATAACGTTTAACTTATTAAAAATCTGCATGTCCCGGAAACCTTGGAAAAGGAATGACATCCCGGATGTTAGTCATTCCGGTTACAAATAAAATTAATCTTTCAAACCCTAATCCAAAGCCTGCATGAGGTGCAGTTCCAAATTTTCTTGAATCTAAGTACCAGTATAATTCATCAGCAGGAATATTCATTTCTTTCATTCTTGCTTCCAGCATATCCAATCTTTCTTCCCGCTGAGATCCGCCGACAATTTCTCCGATACCCGGAGCTAAAATGTCCATAGCGGCTACCGTTTTCCCATCATCATTTTGTCGCATGTAAAATGATTTGATGTCTTTCGGATAATCCGTTAAAATCACTGGTTTCTTAAAATGCTTTTCAACCAAATAGCGCTCATGTTCACTTTGCAAATCGATCCCCCATCCTTCTACAGGATATTTGAATTTCTTCTTTTTATTCGGTGTTGAATTCTTTAAAATTTCTATGGCTTCTGTATATGTAAGTCTTTCGAATTCATTATTTAATACAAATTCGAGCTTTTCTATCAGCCCCATTTCCTGCCGTTCATTTTGAGGTTTTTGTTTATCCTCATTCAATAATCTTTCAGCTAAAAAGTCAAGGTCTTCCCGGTTATTATCAAGAGCATATTGAATAATATATTTAATGAATTCTTCTGCCAGGTTCATATTGTCTTCCAGGTCATTAAAAGCCATTTCCGGTTCTACCATCCAGAATTCTGCCAGGTGCCTGGTCGTATTTGAATTTTCTGCCCGAAAGGTTGGACCAAATGTATATACATCACCCAAAGCCATGGCGGCCATTTCTGCTTCAAGCTGCCCGCTTACCGTCAGGTTGGTAGATTTTCCAAAGAAATCCTCTTTGAAATTCACCGTTCCATCTTCATTTTTTTCCGGGTTTGCAAGATCAAGAGTAGTTACATGAAACATTTCTCCTGCTCCTTCTGCGTCTGAAGCTGTAATGATGGGTGTATGCATGTACAAAAACCCTTTATTATGAAAGAATGTGTGAATCGCATAAGCAAGCGTATGTCTTACACGGAATACAGAAGCAAAAGTATTTGTACGAAAACGTAAATGAGCGATTTCTCTTAAAAATTCCAGACTATGCTTTTTGGGTTGAAGTGGAAATTTATCTGCATGGCTGTCGCCTAATATAGTGACTGTTTCCGCTTTCAACTCTACATTCTGCCCCTTTCCCGGAGAGGGAATTAATTTCCCGGTTATTTTTACCGAAGCACCTGTCGTGAGCCTTTTTAATATTGATTCGTCAAATTTCTTTAACTCTAATACTACTTGCAGGTTGCTGTTTGTGCTTCCATCATTTATGGCCAAAAATTGATTGTTGCGAAATGTTCGGATCCAACCCATTATGGTGATTTCCTGATCATCTGTATCAAGAGTCAATGCCTCTTTAATTCGTATTCTTGTATTGATCATTTTTATTTATATTGCCTCTTTTCAATACAATTTATTAAACAAATAATGATTGCAATGAATAGAGACCGGTTTAAAAAAAGCAAATATAAACCAAGCGACTAAATATTCTGGTCTAATACTTGATTTGAGCTTATATAAAGGTGAAATCATAAAAAAAAAATTTCCCGGGCAAAATATTCTAATCTTTTATAAATTTGATGTAATATTGCAATAGAATCTGACGCGATTTTCGTTAGCTACATCGCATTAGTTATTTAAAGTATCCATTCTACTACCATAAACATCAATATTTAGTTTCAACCTCAATGGGAGTTTTTTGACTATTAATCATACGTCCAATTTATGTACGATATACTACAACTGAATGACTTGCTCGTTCCGGAATTGCTTGATATAGCTGAGCAACAAGAAATACCTAACGCAAAAAATTTAAAAAAACAAGAATTAATCTATAAAATTCTAGATAAACAAGCAGTAATGACACCTGAAAAAAAGACTACCGAAGTTGAAAAGCCTAAAAGGAAACGCATCACGAAGCCTGCAGTAAAAAAAACAGAGGATAAAAAAGCTTTAGACGAAAACAATACAGAGAAGGATGAACTGGAGGAAACTCCTGTTGAAGAAACGGTTTCTGCAAAAAAGAATTCTGAAGAAAAAGATTCTGAAGAAGAAATAAATAAAGAGGTTGAAAGCAAGAAAGAAGATGAAACAGTATCTGCAGAAGATGTAGATTCTACGGATAAAAAGGAGGATGAGAAAGAATCTGCTGATTCCAAAAAAGGCAAAGAAGAAAGAAAAAGGATACCTAAAAAATCGAAAGATCAATTTCAGGATAAAGGGAAATCCCCAAGAGGTGGTGAAAAGGAAAAAGAATATAAAGTAGAGAAATTAGCTGATCCAAAAACAATTGCACCTGCATTACTTGATTTACTTAAAGATGATGAAGAGATTGAACTAGATGATGAACCTGAAACGCAATCATCTTCAACCCATTCTAATGGGCATCAACAACATCAGCCACATCAGCACAAGAAAAAAGAACCTGCATTTAATATTGAATTTGACGGAATCATTCTGGCAGAAGGAGTCTTGGAAATGATGCCTGACGGATATGGCTTTTTAAGAAGTAGTTATTATAATTATCTTTCTTCTCCGGATGATGTGTACGTTTCGCCTTCACAAATAAAGTTATTTGGATTAAGAACGGGAGATACCGTATATGGTTCTGTACGCCCTCCAAAAGAAGGTGAAAAGTATTTCGCACTGTTGAAAGTGGAAACCATCAATGGAAAAGGACCGGAAGAAGTAAGAGATCGCGTTCCGTATGATTATTTAACGCCTCTTTTCCCTTTTGAAAAATT
>JBDSBN010000325.1:0-3116 GCA_039921585.1 Ginsengibacter sp.
AAATAGAGAGTTTAAAAGCAGACCAACAAAAGATTATTGATAATGAAAAATTATATATAATCAAAATTGATTCTATGAGGGTTAAGCTGGAAGAGATGGAAACAGCAAAAATAAAAATAGTCGAAAGACATTACCATACTAAGGAAATAATTAAACAAAAAATTGAACAAGATGAAAAATTTATTGATAACCTTAATACTCATCCTGATACCATCCGTAAGTATTTCACAGAATATAAGTATCAACCTTACATACGAACAAGCAATTGAAATCTATAAGGGATTAATCCAAGGCACGAACTCTAAAAATACGATGCGCATTTTTGAAGATGCTATTAAACAATCGGACAGCATCCATTTATCGAATGAAAGGATAATTGAAAATTTAAAAGCTCAGATATTAGAGAAAGACAATGTGATTAACGGAAAAAATGATTATATTGCAAACCAAGAAAAAATACATGACCGTGAATCTGCATTATTAAAGGATAATGCTAAAAGACCATTCGGGATAGGCTTGATTGGAGGTGGGGGTTATGGAACTGGAGGTTCAGGCATTCAAGGTTTTATAGGAATAGGGGTTGCTTGGCAACCATTTAGATTTTAAATATGGAAAAGTCAAAACAACAAATTAATTTTGAAAACACAATAAAGAAGGCAGACGACAGGATTTTTGAAAACGAACAATTAATAAGTAAATTAAAAAACCAATTGTCTTCCTTTAATAAAGGAAAGAGTTCAACGAAAGGTAAGGTTGGCAAAACCAATGAAGAGATAGCTAAACTCCAGTCAAACAAAATTTTAAAGGAGAATGAGGCGATAATAAAAAAGGTCAGGCTAACCAAGCAAAAACGTCACGTCAAAGAACCTCAAGAAAAAGTCTTTAAAGCTATCTTGAATGACTTCACAGTTAACTATGCTAATCTTGTGGTAGCAAACACCACTAAGGAAATTATAAAATTCATCAAGGAATGATTTTCGATATAAATAAAATACAAGCCATAATAGATATTTTCAGACGGAATCAGGCTGTTTTTATCGGCTCAACATTAGGGATAGAATACTTATCAGATTATGATAAATTTCTACTAAAGTTAAACGGGATAGATATTAATAAAATTGAGCACATTAATGATATTGAACGAATGTTTTATTTCGGCATCTACTCAGCTATATTGGGTGGGAACAATTCTTTTAAGAAAAGCAATAAACAATTTGATGATTGGTTTCAAGGAGAACTTGAGAGACCATTAAGTTTTCAAAAAAAGCAAGCATTAACCTTTATAAAGAATAGAGCATTTACAGATATTTCTGGATTAGGAAACAGAATTGTCGGTAAAATGAACAATCAAATACTTTCAGCATCCATCGTAACTCAAAACAAAATACGCAATAAAGTAAAAAAAGCGTCCATTAAAGCATTTGAGGAAAATAAAACTCCACAACAATTAGCCTCAATCCTTAGAGAATTGACGGGTGATTGGGCAAGGGATTTTTCACGAATTGCTGATTATGTAATGCAGGAATCATATGCTCACGGAAGGGTTGAGCAAATTATGGAAATGTATGGCGATGATACGTTAGTTTATAAACAAACCTTTCCAGGCGTTTGTAAACATTGTGAAAAGAATTACGGCAGTCCAGGAATGAAACCAATTGTTTTTGATATTGCTGATTTAGCTAAGAATGGAGATAATATTGGAAGAAAAGATCAACTACCAGTAATTGGACCAGCTCATCCTTGGGCAAGGTCAATACTGCATCCAGTTCCTGATAATACGGAGTGGTCTGATACCTTAAAGAGATTCGTACCAAAGAGAAATACTAAAGGAATAAAACGCACGAGCAGAGTTAAGGTTACTATAACGGAATAAATTATAATTATGAAAAACAAAAAGGTGTTAATCATCCAACCTCATTCGGATGATGTTATTTTCTCAGCAAGTAAGTATTTGTTTGAAAAGAAGAAATACAAGAAAGTAAAAATTCTTACAGTCGAATATGACGAAAAAAGATTGGAGGAAGATAAAGCGTTTTGTGAACATTACGGAGTTGATTTGACTTATCTTAAAACCAGAGTGTGTTCAGAAAACTTCCACAAAGAATATTATCAACAATATTCGGAAATGAATGAGGATGATTGTTTGGATTTTTGTATTAAAAAAATTGGAACTAAACAGGTTGATAAATTATCTGAAGAGTTAATTAAGACTTTAAAGAAGTACAAAAAGAATGGTTATGAAATTGTAACTTGTTTAGGAGTAGGTCACCCCTTCCATTTATTAGTAACTTTAATAACATCTGACATTGCTGATTTATTTTACAGGGAATTTCCTCATTCGTATAAAAGAAGAAATCAGAAATACCTTAACTTTATACTGGAGAATGATTACAGTTTAGCTTTTGAACATTACGATGCAAAACAACATGCGGAAAAATTTGAATCAGTAGCAAAGTTTTATAAGAGTCAGAAGTCTTTATTGTTCTTTGAAAAAAGATATATCGACAAAAATCTTCCAGAACAATATTTTAAACGGAAATAATTATGAAAGGCAAAAAATTAAAGATTAGAATTTGTACATTTGAGATTGCGAAATATGGAGGTATGATTACCAATATTGAAGGCAGAATAAGAGCGTTTCAAGAAATGGGTCACGATATAGATATAATCATCCTATCTTACCAAAAAACAATATCGCACGCATCCTATACAAGAAAACTAAAGGATTTAGAGTCAGGAAAATTCCAAGACACTAAAGAACTTAAAAGTCAGAATGGCGGATATTCTAAATCTGAAATAACGGGATATTGGAGAAATTCGTACTATGGTTGGCATTTACCACCCGTCACAAACAAGATTCCTGTTTTCCATGAAGACGGTTTAAAGATGTGGCACGATGCAGTAGATGATTGCGATATTGTATTTTGGGCGTTCATGCCTACCAAAACAAGTTTTGCAAAAGGTTTTTCTACTTGGCCTCAATTTTTTGATTTACCTAAAAATGTTACTCAGATTATGGGGATACATGATGGTTACTTTGACGTAAGAAGTTCTTGGGTAAGGTATCTATCATCAAAAATTAAGTACTTGGATTGTGCTCACGTTTCAGCCTACAA
>JBDSBN010000326.1:0-6547 GCA_039921585.1 Ginsengibacter sp.
ATCAAACGTTTAACAAATCAGCCCACCCTTTTTCCCGAATTGATAAGCGTTTAGAGGGGGCAGTTTTTATATTTGTGACATTAAAATGACAAAGCAAATGATTAAAAAGAATTTTGTGGCTGTAAATTACATAGATTGCAAGCCTGAATATAAAGAGCGCTTCGAAGAGTTGTTTGGAAGCCGTGCAAAACAGATTGATACGATGCCTGGTTTTGTAAATATGCAGGTTCTTCGTCCATCAAAAGAAGGCGATGCTTATTTGATTGTAAGCAATTGGGAGAATGAAGAGTCCTTTAAGAACTGGACTAAATCATCCACTTTTATAGAGGGACACAAACGCGGTTTTGCTGATTTAGCGAAAGCGAAAGCCGAAGGGAAAGAAGCTCCTATGAAAAGTGATTTTAAAACCTATGAAGTAATAGCTGAATAAAAATAAAAGATTATGGTAACTGCAGAAAAAAATAAGAAATCATTAATGGCTTGGATCAAGCGTATCGGAATATGGGGATTCCTTTTCTTCCTGATTAAAGGGCTTGTCTGGATTGCAGTTGGATATTTTGTAATGAAATAGATTTCAGGAATAAGGTTATTTCTGACATAGCTAGTTGAAAAGCGCTGTCGCAAGACTACTCAACACCTAATACCCAACATCTAATAGCTAATTTCTAATTAATGATTAAAAAAGCACAAGAGGTCGTTTTCCATATGATGGAAAAGGATCTTTTTAGTAAATGGTTAGGCATACAAATCCTCGAAGTGACCGAAGGTTATAGTAAAACCAGCATGGTCGTACGGGAAGAAATGATCAATGGTTTAGGAATCGTTCATGGCGGAGTGACCTTTTCTATGGCAGATAGCACATTTGCTTTTGCCTGTAATAACCGGAATAATTTATCCGTGGCACTTGATACATCGATTAATTTCCTGAAACCGGTTCATGTTGGTGACACCTTGATTGGTGAAGCAAAAGAGATTCATAACGGAAAATCTACCGGACTTTACCACATTACAATATTTAATCAAAACGATCATGTAGTGGCCGTATTTAAAGGCACCTGCTTTAGAACGGGGAAGAAATTAATTGATTAATACAGTCTAGAGCAGCAACGAAGTTCGGACGGGTTATAGATAAGGTCAGCACCGAAGAGGTCGGGCCGGTTTTAGACAAGGTCAGCACCGAAGGTCGGACCGGTTATTATCCTCTTTACTTTCTAATACAGTCCGCTGTCTGACCCGCGGTACCGACAACGAAGTCACCGACTGTATGACCTGCGGTACCGACAACTAGGTTATCAACTGTCTGACCTGTGATACCGTCAGCTAAGTTACCCGACTTCCAGATCCTGACAGCTAAGTTGAGCACCTTTATTAATCTCCCCTAAACTCTGGTTTTCTTTTATTCATAAAGGCATCCACTCCTTCCTGAAAATCATTGGTAGCGGCTGCTTTTTGTTGTAAAAAATCCTCCGTGTTTAATTGCTCTTCCCAGCTCTGCTGCATAGAAAGATTTAAGGCCTGCTTGGTAAATGCCAATCCTTTCGTAGGCATTTCGGCCAATGTCCGTGCAATTTGTTCTACTTCCTCATTAAATGTCTCGTCTGGCAAGCTGCGGTAGATCATTCCCATTTTTTCTGCTTCTCCGGCACTTATCCGATCTCCCAACATCATAATGGCTGTCGCTTTTTGAAAACCGATAAGTCTGGGTAAAAAGAAAGTGCCACCACTATCGGGAATTAAACCAATTTTGCTAAAAGCCTGGATAAAGGATGCAGAAGAACGCGCTAAAACAATATCGCAGCAAAGAGCAATATTTGCTCCTGCGCCTGCAGCTACACCATTCACTGCAGCGACAACAGGTTTGCTTAAGTTTCGGATGCGGGATACGATCGGATTATAATGTTCACCCAGGATTTTTTGCATTCCCGGCCCTTCCGGATCTACTACTTCTGCCAGGTCCTGTCCGGCACTAAATGCTTTCCCGCTACCGGTGATTACCACACAGCGAATTGAAATATTCTTTTCACATTGATCCAATTTTTCCTGAAAGGATAAAGCCATTTCCCGATTGAAGGCATTAAATTTTTCCGGACGATTCAAAGTTATGTAGGCAATGGAATCTTTTATTTCAAATAGTATGGATGTCATTTTATATAAATTGATTGTGGACAAATCTAAATGTAATTCGCATGATAAAAAATTAGGCATGCATTTGATCTGCTGGACCGAACAATTGCTTTTTAAATAATAAAAATCAATGGCATTTAAAATAATCAAATGGTTCGAGGCAATCATTACATTGAAATAATGCTTTACAGGAAGTGGAACCAAATTCACTGATCATTCTTGTGTTTTTGGATCGGCATAGCGGACAAGGAACTACCAGATTTTCAAAATATTCCTTATCAAACGTTTTAGAAACAGGTGGCGCTATGCCATAGGAGGTTAATTTTTGTTTTCCAATTTCTGTCATCCAATCGGTTGTCCAGGCTGGTGAAAGCTGTTGGCGGATGATTACGTCATTAAACCCGTTCTGAATTAATGCCATCCGGATATTCATAGAAATGACATCCATTGCCGGACAGCCACTGTATGTGGGAGTGATATTAATTTCAATTTGGTCATTATTTGTGTTCACACTGCGCACGATTCCCAGGTCAATAACAGAAAGCACTGGAATTTCAGGATCATAAACCTCCTCCAGTATTTTCCAAATTCTTTCTTCCGTATGATTTATTACCAGTGTTTCCATTTTTCTAAATTAATGCTTCTTCCTGCCACACTACCATTCACAGCCGGGATAGGCCCTCTGCAGAAATTGCATTTCTGTCAAAATATATCCCAGATGTTCTTTATGAACCCCTTTTTTACCTCCGCTTTGCATCCAGGTATCTGCATCCGGTAAAGTGAGAGTAGCCTCCTTTAGTACTTCGCTCACTTTCTTAGTCCAGTCTTCCTGAATACTTTGCAGTCCTTTCTCCCCTGAATATAACCCATTTTCCCAGTCTACAGGCTCAAACATTTCGCCCGTATATGGCCAAAGGTCATCTAACGCCTCTTGAATTTTCATATGACTTTCTTCGGTTCCATCACCAAGTCGTAAAACCCATTCACTGCTCCACCGGACATGATAGGCTATTTCTTTTAATGACTTTTCTGCGATAGCAGAAATTTGCTGATCAGAAATATAAATCAACTTTTGATAAACAAAATATTGCAAGGTACTGAAAAAGAAAATTTTAAGGATCGATTTCCCCCAATGTCCATTGGGCAATTCTGTAATCAGCAGATTCTTAAACTCATGTGCATCTCGAAGATATGCAAGAGTATCTTCCGTGGCGGGCTGCCCATTTTTACTTTCTGATAATGTAGCCGCATATTGATAAAAATTTCGTGCCTGACCAATGAGATCGAGGGAAATATTTGTTATGGCAATATCTTGTTCCAGGGTTGGGCCCTTTCCGGTCCATTCACTTAATCTGTGACCCATGATTAAGGAATTATCTGCTAAATGAAGTGCATGATCCAAATGAATTACATTCCCCTCTGTTGATTGTGTGTGCATTTTTCTAATACTTTTTTTTGAAGAATAAGATTCCGGATACTTTACATATGCTTCAGTTCTTCCGGCAAATGATAGAAAGTCGGATGCCTGTAAATCTTATCATTTGCAGGATCAAATAACATATCTGCCTCATCCGGATTTGTAGAATGGATGTGTTTGGATTCAACCACCCAAATGCTCACACCTTCCATCCGACGTGTATAAACGTCCCGGGCATTTTCGATAGCCATTTTTGCATCTGCAGCATGAAGACTGCCAGCGTGTTTGTGGTCCAGCCCTTGTTTACTTCTGATAAAAACTTCCCATAGGGGTTCCTCCTGAGTACTTTCCTTTTCGTTTTTATGATGTCCGCCTGAATGAGTGTCAGGAATATCACCATAATAAAATTTTTGAGGTACTATTTTCATAATCTGATTTGTTGCGTTTTTATGGAAGTTAAATGATGTTTATAACTATCGAAAATAATTATGCTGGATAAATTTCTAACCGCGCAGTTCCGGATGCTTATTTAGAATACCAATAGAAAGGTATGAATAGAATGAATTTAATATTCTTTTCCGACGAGGTTTTCCTCTGCCTGTTTAGCTGCGTACGCTGCTGCCGCTTCGCGCACCCAGGCCCCTTCTTCGTGGGCTTTATTTCTTGCGACCAAACGTTCTTTGTTACAAGGTCCATTTCCTTTTACCACATTCCAGAATTCATCCCAGTCTATTTCTCCAAAATCGTGATGGCCTCTTTCCTCATTCCATTTTAAATCAGGGTCCGGGATGGTGAGTCCTAAAATATCTGCTTGTTCTTTACAGATATCCACGAACTTCTGCCTCAACTCATCATTGGTAAAACGCTTAATTTTCCACTTCATACTTTGGGCGGTATGTGGAGATGCATCATCATTCGGACCAAACATCATCAAACTTGGCCACCACCACCGGTTTAGGGCATCCTGTGCCATGGCCTTTTGTTCTTTACTACCCCGGCACAAGGTCAAAAGAATTTCATATCCTTGTCGTTGATGAAAACTTTCTTCCTTACAGATGCGCACCATGGCTCTTGCATAAGGACCATAAGAAGCCCTGCAAAGTGGAACCTGATTCATAATTGCCGCACCATCTACCAACCATCCAATTGCGCCCATATCGGCCCAACTAATTGTCGGGTAATTAAAAATAGAAGAATATTTTGCTTTGCCAGTTAATAATTGGTCGATCATTTCTTCGCGGGAAATATTCAATGTTTCTGCTGCGCAATACAGATATAAACCATGACCAGCTTCATCCTGAACCTTTGCTATCAAAGTTGCTTTACGACGCAGAGATGGAGCACGGGTAATCCAATTAGCCTCCGGTAACATTCCCACAATTTCACTATGAGCATGCTGACTAATTTGACGCACCAGGGTTTTCCGATAAGCATCAGGCATCCAATCTTTTGGCTCAATTCTGATTTCCTTTTCTATTTTGTCATCAAATATTCTCTGTAAATTCTCGCTATTCATTCTATTGATTTTTACTCCACTCAAAGTTACTTAATTGTCATCAGAAGTCTTGTTAACAAAAAACGGATCAAGTTATTACAAAAATCCCGTAAACCTTTTCACTAATATATGATTTTCAATCATTAGGAACTGTATTTTCCAAAGGAGAAAAATGATCAGTTGTGGATTGAATAATAAGATTCCCTCTTTTTTTTTTGAAAACTTCGGGGAGAAAAATAAAGTGTTGGGGGCGTGAATTAGACAAAATGTATGAATTAATAAATCTGCGCTGAGGCAAGGATTCACCTATAGCAACTACTTAGTATTAGATAGGAGTGATGTGCAAATAATCTTAGGAGAATGAGAAATCCGTCATTGAATAGAAACTGCAACTTTTAAAATGGGAAAAGTATCGGCAAGGAAGTTCTTTCCCAATGATGCATTACATATAGGTGTAGTTTAAATTACGCCTATATAAATTGAAATAAGTCTTTAGTAAATCTAATTTTTGACGGTAGAGATTTCCACCGGATTCCACTTTTCCATCTCTGGGCAGCTTTTATATTCCGGTGCTATTCTAATATAGAATGTATTCAAACTTTTTTCGAACCATTGCTCAAGAGCTTCTCCTTTCTTTTCTTCCAGGGCCCTTTGAGCTATTTTATCATAATCCTCCCGCATATTTTCACGGTGAGGTTCCGTTTTAGAAACGATATTAACGATACGTACACCTCTTTTTCCTTGCAGATCAGTATATACAGCAGGTTTTGAATACTCTCCTATTGTCAAGCTTTTCAGCATCAATACTAAATCTTTATCTAGCTGATCAATGGTTACTACCGTGCTTCCGTCAGGAGCTGTTACTCTTCCACCTGTAAACTTACTATTATCATCTTCACTAAACTTTGAAACTGCTTCGCCGAACTGCATTTTCCCGTCAACCAAAAGATTACGAACAGAATCCAGTTTTTCAATAGCATGGCCAATTTCAATTGAACTCACCTGCGGGATTTTAAGAATATGTCTGATCGTTGCATCATCTCCGCGACGACTGACCATTTGAATAATATGATAGCCATGTTTCCCTTTAAACACGCTGGAAACCTGACCGTCCTTTAGAGTAAATGCCTTAGATAAAAAAATCGGATCCCATTGCTTTTCGTTACGGTTCACTTCATATAAACCACCGGTTTCTTTACTTCCCGGATCATCCGTATAGAGAGAGGCTAGTGTTTCAAATTTTCTTGTACCATCTTCCACCTGCTTTTTATAATCCCTCAATTGATCCATAGCATATGTTTCCAAATCACGCCCTGGTTTAGGATAGATCACTATTTCACCGATCTCCATTTCTGATTCATAAAACTGAAGTTTATCTGCCGGTATAGAATCAAAATATTCCTGAACTTCTTTGGGAGTGATGCGAACATTTTCAACTAATTTATTTCGAACACTTTTGGCCAAATCCTGTTCTACAAGAGCTGGTCTAAAATCTTCTTTTAATTGAAAAA
>JBDSBN010000327.1:0-3865 GCA_039921585.1 Ginsengibacter sp.
TGTCCGGCTTACTTTTAAAATACGATCATAGGCGCGGGCGGATAGATTCAGTTTTTCCATGGCTATTTTTAAAAGGTTGGCACCAGCCTGACTGATCTCACAAATTTCCTTCAACATTTTACTACTCATTTGCGCATTTCCATATACACCGGGATTCTCTTTATATCTTTCGGCCTGTATTTCCCTGGCTTTAATGACGCGTTCGCGGATGTTTTCACTTTTCTCGTATTCTTTATCGGAAGATAATTCACTAAACGCTACAGGAGTTACTTCCACATGAAGATCGATCCGGTCAAGTAATGGTCCGGATATCTTATTCAAATATTTTTGTACAGCGCCGGGCGGACAGGTGCATTCCTTATCCGGATGATTATAATATCCACATGGGCACGGGTTCATGGAAGCGATGAGCATAAAACTGGAAGGGAAATCTAAGGCAACTTTTGCTCTTGAAATGGTCACTCGTCGCTCTTCCATTGGTTGTCGCATGACCTCCAGAACGGTTCTTTTAAATTCGGGTAATTCATCTAAAAAAAGCACTCCATTATGTGCCAATGAAATTTCTCCCGGTTGTGGCATTCCCCCACCACCTACTAATGCCACATCTGAAATTGTATGATGTGGAGATCTGAATGGACGCTTTGAAATGAGCGTAGCATTTTCCGGAAGTTTGCCTGCAACACTATGAATTTTTGTGGTTTCGAGGGCTTCTAATAAACTTAAAGGTGGAAGAATGGTAGGAAGTCTTTTTGCCAGCATTGTTTTGCCCGCTCCGGGCGGTCCGATCAGGATGGCGTTATGACCGCCGGCAGCAGCAATTTCTAAGGCACGTTTAATATTTTCCTGTCCTTTCACATCACAGAAGTCGATGTCAAAATCGCTTTGCGCGTACGCAAATTCTTCCCGTGTGTTTACAATAATTGGTTGCAGGGAATCTTCATCAATTAAGAAGTCAATCACCTCCTTAATATGCCCAACTCCATAAACATTCAAATTGTTTACCATGGCCGCCTCACGTGCATTTTCTTTAGGGAGAATCAGGCCTTTGAAATTTTCTTTTCTTGCCTGAATGGCAATGGGCAATGCACCCTTTATAGGTCTGACTACCCCATCCAGACTTAATTCTCCCATGATCAGATAGTCAGCAAGTTTTTCTGCATTTTCTAATTGTTCACTTGCTCCTAAAGTGCCCAGTGCAATTGGTAAGTCAAACGCAGTTCCGCTCTTTTTGATGTCTGCCGGAGCAAGGTTTACAACCACTTTTGTGCGTGGGAAAAAATATCCATTCGTCTTAATAGCACTTTCCATGCGTTCCATACTTTCCTTAACCGCATTATCTGCCAGACCCACAATGGAAGTAAATTTACCACCACCACTGACATTCACTTCTACGGTGATCGTTATAGCTTCTACTCCATAAACAGCACTGCCAAAGGTTTTGACTAACATAAATTGAAATTAGTCAAAAAATGTATATAAAAGTGTAAAGGAAACAGAGGGATTTTTTTAGAAGATCTGATGAAGTCACATAGATAAAATGCATGTTAAGGTTTTTTGCAAAAGGGGCATTTATAAATTATCTAATAATTCAATGACTTTTTCTCTTTCCAGAATCAGATATCCCAAGCGATCATTGCTGACTCCATCTTTTAATTGATAACTGAAATGAAGGCGCCCATCACTTACGTGTGTTTCGAAATATTTAAAATCGATGTTTTGGTGTTTTTTAAGGTTTTCGCCAATTTCATATAAATGTGTAGAAAGTATAAAGAGAGAATGTTTAATTTTTATCAGGCCTTCTATCACTACCGTGCTGCATTTCATAGCATCTTGTACATTCGTTCCTTTAAACAACTCATCAATCAGGATAAGCCATTTTCTGCCGTCACTGACTCTTATGATCGTGTTTTTTATTCGTTGCACTTCGTTATAAAAAAAGCTCTCACCTTTTACAATATTATCCATCACATTGATATTGCTTAGCAAGCCTTCAAATTTTGAAAGTTCCATGGAATATGCCGGTACGCCCATGCCTATATGAGCCAGGAAAACGGCTGTGCCTACGGATTTTATAAAAGTGCTTTTGCCTGCCATGTTTGCTCCGGTAAGGAAAATAAAACTGTTGTTTTTATTCAATTCCACATCATAAGCAACCGGATTTTCTAATAAAATATGATATAATTTATCTGATTTTAATACGGGTTCATTGGAGTGGATAAATTCCGGAAAAACCAGGTTGTATTTTTTGACCGCCATTGCCATACCATACCAGGCATCCAAATGGGAATAGAGATCAATCAGTTGATAAATTTGATGCTTATAATGGTATATTAGGTAATGAGTCAGCGAAAGCAGCTCTGTAATAGCCAGGTCATTTATGTTTTCTTTTTTATGAATAATATCCAGGGAAGGTTTATTTAAAAGTACCTGTGCTTTAGTCAGGATTACTCTCAAATTTGCCGGGGTGTCTTCTTCTAAAAGTACAAAAACAAGGTGCTGCATTCCCTTTAAAAAATTAAATGCATGACCCAAAGAATCTTTAATTAATGAAAAATCAGCCGGATGAAATAACTTGTAATAATGGGCAGTAGCGAGTGTTGGTTTGGAAGGAGGCGAGTCTACGCCGGTTTCATAAAATTTATGAATCATCATAATTGACCCATTGCTTATTTTCAAAGGCCATTGCAATTCGTTGGATATAATCAGTTTCAGGATATTCTGAACATTTTCTATTGCCTCAATGTTGGGTAAAGTATCCGTGAAATATTTTCTTAGTCTTTCCCTGCCACCTGTTGTGCGGGTTAGATTTAATTTTTCAAAAACAGAAAACTCCTCCTCTGAATTAAATATTGAAAGATCTGTAAACGTCGTTTTATCGATTTCCATACATTACACTTTATTTAATAAGCTGAAACTGTCCACACCATTATTCCATGAAAGTCAATCTGTCTCCTTTACTGGATTCATTCCAGATGCTATTTCCATAATCGTCCATTTTATAAACGCAATTTCCATTAATGAATGTTTGTTCAATCACTGCCGGAAAGACATTTCCTTCCAGCGGGCTCCATCCGCATTTGTATAACAAGTTGTCTTTTTGGACGGTTGTTTTTTTATTTAAATCAACCAGAACCAGGTCTGCAAAATATCCTTCTCTGATATATCCCCGATCTTGTATTTTAAAACAATCTGCTACCGCATGGCTCATTTTTTCAACCACCTTTTCCAGGGAGATCTTTCCATCTTTGTAATACTGAATCATCATCAGAAGAGAATGCTGAACCAATGGCAAGCCGGAGTGAGCTTTGTCGTAAGGCGGTTGTTTTTCATCAAGAGTATGAGGAGCATGGTCTGTGGCAATGACATCCAGGCGATCGTCCAACAGAGCCTCCCATAATGCGGTTTTATTTTCGGGTGCTTTTATCGCCGGGTTGCATTTAATAAAATACCCCAGTTTTTCATAATCGTCTGCCGTGAAATGTAAATGATGTACACAAACTTCGGCCGTAATTCGTTTCTCTTTTAATGGGATGCTATTTGTAAAAAGCTCCAATTCTTTGGCTGTGGAAATATGTAAAATATGTAAACGACTGTTGTATTTTTTAGCTAGGGAAACAGCAAAAGAGGAGGAGGTGAAACAGGCATTTTCGTCCCGTATGATGGGATGATCCGCCGCAGTTAAAAATGGTTTGCTGTCTTTTATTCTTGCATAATTTTCTTTAATAATTTTCTCATCTTCACAGTGGGTTGCAATCAGTAACTGACTGTCTTTAAATACCTTATTCAGGGCATTTTTATTATATACCAACATATTTCCTGTGCTGCTGCACATGAAAATTTTTACTCCGCAAATATCTTTTTTGAA
>JBDSBN010000328.1:0-4223 GCA_039921585.1 Ginsengibacter sp.
AGATTATGGAAACAAACTGGCAATCGTTGGTTTTCCTGCCAATAATTTTGGCGGCCAGGAACCGGGATCTAACGAAGAAATCCAGGAGTTTTGTACACAGAATTATGGAGTATCCTTCCCTATGGCAGAAAAAGTATCTGTAAAAGGAGATGACATCGCCCCTATTTATAAATACCTGACAAATAAAAGTAAAAACGGAGTATTAGATGCTGATATAAGGTGGAATTTTACCAAATTCCTGATAGATGAAAATGGATATTTAGTAGCCAAATTTGATAGCAAAGTAAAACTATTAAGCGATGACATTCTTAATTTCTTGAATTAAGAAGGATTTCATATAAACTCAGAAAATATTTTTTTAAATAAAAGTATTCAAATTTGAGTATTCATTTTTTTACCTCACTTTTATAAGTCATGCAGTTTAATGAAATAATCGCACAGGAGGAATTAAAACACCGCCTTGTACAAATGGTTCAAAAGAACCGGCTATCACATGCATTGCTCTTTTTGGGTCACGAAGGTAGCGGCGCATTGCCCATGTCGATTGCTTTTGCACAATATATCCTTTGTGAAAGAATTCAACCCAGAAAAAAACAAGCTGAAAATTCACTTTTTGCAGAATCTCCGGAAGAAAGCAATCCTGTGTTTCGGGAAGACAGTTGTGGCGTTTGTTCTTCCTGTATTAAAGTACAGCAATTAATTCACCCAGATTTGCATTTCTCCTACCCTTCTTTAAGGAAGGATTCAAATCATAAAATGGTTTTAAGTACCGATTTTATTACAGAATGGAGAGAATTTATCGCCAAACATCCTTATGGAAATGTTACGGGATGGCTGGATTTTTTAAAACAACATCCAAAAGCAAGAATAGATAGTTCAACAAATAAACAAGGAAATATCACTGTAAATGAATGTGACGAGATTGGAAAAAAATTAAGTTTAAAATCATTTGAGGGTGTTCATAAAATCCTGATTATGTGGATGCCGGAATTTTTGGGCCCATCGGGCAATAAGCTTTTAAAGCTCATTGAGGAGCCACCGTCAAATACAATTTTCATTTTAGTTGCCGAAGATGAAAACGAAATTTTGCCCACCATTTTATCCAGAACGCAATTAATAAGAGTCCCTCTCTTTAGCAATAGAGATATAGAAAAAGCCCTTATTGAAAAGGAAATCCCTTCTGAGAAGGCATTGCAAATTGCTGCAATTTCTGAAGGGAATTATCTGGAAGCCTTAAAAATGCTCCATAATGCAGAGGAAGATTGGGAAGAAGGAATCAGATCCTGGTTGAATGTTATATTAAAGCGTAATGTAAATTCTCAACTAAAATGGATAGAAGAAATCAGCAAATTAGGACGTGAAAAGCAAAAACAATTTCTGAAATTTTTCATCCATCTTCTTCAGCAAGCTGTAAAGGTGAGATATATAAATAGCGAAAACCTGGAAACGATTACCCCGGAACAACAGGATTTTGCACAGCGGTTAAATAGCATGTGTAGCCTGGAGGGGCAGGAAGCAATTGTAAATGAACTTGAAAAAGCCATGTATTATATTGAACGAAATGCTCATGGCAAAATGTTATTTCATGCGCTAACTATTCGTCTTTATCATATAATCAAAGATAATTCGTTAATTTTGGTTCATTGAGGAAAATGATTTATACGCAGATGAAGCAAACAATATAATTTTTGAAACAACTTATTACCGATACAATTGTCACCCCTTCTTGCTTTAATTATGGCAAAAATTTATTTTTACGGAAAACGATATAACTGATTTATCGAAGTACGGCAAAGAAAATAAAAGGGATTAGAATAGCAATAGTTGTGCACATCTGCCTATAATGACCTTCCGTCAATTATTTATTATTTACTTTATTTAATTTATTATAATATGGGATGCGATGGTTGTAGTACAGGTAAAAAAGGCGGTCAGCCTTCAGGTTGCAAAAGTAATGGCACCTGCAATACGGGAGGATGTAACAGATTAAATGTTCACGATTGGCTTGCAAATCTACCTTTCAGCGATCCGGAAAGCGATTGCCGGGTAGTTGAAATATCCTTCAATCAGGGAAGCAGAAAAGATTTTTTTAGAAATAGTACTCTAAATTATTTTTCAAAAGGGGATTTGGTAACTCTTGAGGGAGTGAACGGTTTTGATGTGGGTGAAGTAAGTGTTACCGGTGAAGTAGTTCGAATGCAGTTGAAAAAGAAGGGAGTGAAAGAAGACAGCCCTGAAATTAAAAAAATATTGCGCCTAGCTACGGATACTGATATTGAAAAGTGGAAAGAAGCCAAAAGTAGGGAAAAAGAGGTTTTAATTAGAAGCAGGGCGGTAGCAAGACAATTAAATGTAGATTTAAAAATGGCTGAAGTAGAAATACAAGCCGATGGCCGAAAAGGCACTTTTTTCTACATTGCTGATGAACGCGTAGATTTTAGAGAATTAATTCGTGTATATGCCTCAGAATTCAAACTGAAGGTAGAAATGAAACAAATTGGTGCCCGACAGGAGGCAGGGAAAGTAGGCGGAATTGGTAGTTGTGGTCGTGAACTATGTTGTAGTACCTGGCTTACAGATTTTAAAAGTGTGAATACAAATGCAGCACGTTATCAAAATTTGAGCATCAATCAAACCAAACTCAGCGGCCAATGCGGCAGGCTAAAATGCTGCTTAAATTATGAACTGGATACCTATCTGGATGCTTTAAAGAATTTCCCGGATGATGCAGATGTAATTGAACTTGCAAAGGGAAGAGCAGTTTTAGTAAAGAAAGATATTTTTAGAAACCTGATGTGGTACTCTATGCCCGGAAGTACAAAATACTATCCAATTACAATAGAAACAGTTAAGAAAATAAAGAGTCAGAATAAAGAGGGAATTAAACCGGATGTGTTAGAAACCGTAGAAGTTGTGAGCGAAAAGGCGAAAGAAGTAGATCCGGAATTTGTGGATGTTGTTGGCCAGATCACGTTGAAATCCCTGGAAAAAAATACGCGTAAAAAAAGAGATAGTGATCGCAGGTCACAATCGAAAAGCGCGCGCCCGCAAGGAAGGGGGCAAAATCCTAAAGGAGGTGAGCCACAAGCGCCGCAAAGCAGAAGATCGAAAAGACCTGCCGGAAATCGAAGCAATCCAAATGAAGCTCAGAACAGACAAAATCCAGGCAGAAATCAGGGAAATAGACCGCCCAAAAAAGATAATTAAAATTATTTGACCCATAAACCGGCAGAAAGCCGGTTTCACTTTATTTCTGATAAATTGTTTTGGGATAATGGATTGTTACCTGATAACTAGGGCAAACGAGGCCATTTTTGCATTTGCAACTATGCGGACTCTATTAGGAATTGAGGGGTCATGGACTTCCGGAAATATTTTGTTTTATATTTGTCTTACATGTCAATAACCGTATCAAATCTTACAAAAATCTATGGTGATCAAAAAGCTGTAAACAATATTTCTTTTACAGCAGGCGAAAATCAAATTATTGGCTTCTTAGGTCCGAATGGAGCAGGGAAATCCACTACGATGAAAATCATCACCGGATATCTCGAATCTGATTCAGGGAGTGTGACAGTAAATGGAATTGATGTCAATACACACCCTCTTGAAGCAAAGAAAAATATTGGCTATTTGCCGGAGGCGAATCCTTTATATTATGAGATGTATGTACGGGAATACCTTTATTTCATTGCCTCACTACATGAAATATCCAATGTGGATGAACGGGTAGAAGAAGTCATCGGTCTAACCGGGTTAAGTTTAGAAAGTAACAAAAAAACCGGTCAGCTTAGTAAAGGATATAAACAAAGAGTGGGCCTCGCAGCAGCACTTATTCATGATCCAAAAATTTTGATTCTGGATGAGCCAACAAGCGGTTTGGATCCAAATCAGATTGTAGAAATCAGGCAATTGATAAAAAATCTCGGAAAAAATAAAACAGTATTATTCTCATCGCACATTTTACAGGAAGTAGAAACAGTTTGCGATAGAGTGATAATAATCAACCGCGGAAATATTGTGGCAGATGATACCCTGGCAAACCTTCAATCATTGAATAACAATACACAAATTGTTATGGTTCACTTTGCTAAAAATGTAGATATCGGATTATTGCGAAATTTTGAAAATGCCGATGAAGTAACTATGGAAAATAATCAGTATTATATACACACCTCTCAGCCGGAGAAAATAAAGAAACTTTTATTGGAATTCAGCGTAGA
>JBDSBN010000329.1:0-17501 GCA_039921585.1 Ginsengibacter sp.
GCTTACAGATAAGAAAGGGCACTTTAGTGTTCAAATGTTGAGTTTTCTTTTCTCCATTCCTGTTTTTTTTATGCTGCCGCAATTCACAACGGTTCTGTCTCTTTCTTTGGGAGTGTTTGCATTGAGCGTGATTACAGAAACATTCCGTCCAGCAAATTCTGTATCTATAAGTTCTTATGCCCGACCGGAAAATATTACCCGCGCTTTCTCCTTAAATAGAATGGCTCTCAACCTCGGGTTTTCTATAGGCCCTGCATTGGGAGGAGTCTTAGCGGCGATTTCTTACAAATGGCTATTTTATGGAAATGGTTTGACTGCGGCAATCGCAGGACTTATTTTTTATAGTTATTTCAAAAATATTCAGCCAAATAAAAAGAAGCATGATAAAAATGCTGATATAAAAAAAGAAAAGGAAGGGATCTCTCCCTGGAAAGATTTTCCTTTTGTTTTATTTAGTTTGTTTTGTTGTTTTTATACCGTTTGCTTTTTCCAATTTCTAAGTACATTACCCATTTTTTATCGTGAAGTACATCAGTTAAGCAAAGCAAACATTGGTTTAATTCTGGCTTTTAACGGAATGGTGGTCTTTGCTTTAGAAATGTTATTCGTTCAAATTGCCGAAAGAAAGATGCGCCCGGTAAATATAATTATCACGGGCACGCTTTTACTTTCAGCATCGTTTTTATTGTTGCTTCTTCCAGGCGGACAATGGATTCTTTTTTCTGCCATGTTTATAATGAGTGTTTCAGAAATTTTATGTTTGCCATTTATGGCTACAGTTTCTTTAAAGCGGGCAGGCAAGGGGAGAGAGGGAGCCTATATGGGATTAAATGCCCTGGCGTTTTCTTCTGCGCATGTTCTTTCTCCAATTATTGGAACCAACATCGCTGCCCATTTTGGTTATGATGCTCTATGGATTTTTATAGCTGTTCTGGGAGTTTTGACTGCAATAGGTTTCAAATGGGTATTTAAAAAGTTTTGATGAAAGGAGCTGGAGAAGTATGCTTTTGTCAGAAATTCAATCGCGGCAAAAGGAGGACTTCCCATTGCCTTTTTAAAAGAAAAATAGCCATTATCTCTTTTGGTATGATTTCGTCATTTTCAAAAATAATTTTCCAGGAATAAAATATTAATCGTAGTTTTACGATTAATTAATTCATCTATTTTGAAACCAACAAAATTTTCAGAAGAAGTCATCGAAATTTCCCGGATAACAAAAGCTTTGGCTCATCCGGCACGTATTGCCATATTGAAAATATTGATTAATCGGCAAGCGTGCATTTGTGGGGATATTGTCAATGAATTACCCCTCAGTCAAAGTACCGTTTCTCAACATCTAAAAGAGTTGAAAGATGCGGGACTTATCAAAGGAGATATTGACGGAGTAAAGGTTTGCTATTGTATCAATGAAACCAATTGGGAAAAAGCAAAGGATGAACTTATGACTCTTTTTGAATCATATAAGAAAACAAATACTTGTTGTTAATATTAAAATAAACAAAATGAAAACAGACGATCAATTAAAAGAAATTGTAAGGCAAAAATATGAAGAGATTGCTTTACAGGATAAAGATTTAAATGCTTCTTCCTGCTGCGGGTCAGGGGAAAGAAGCAACAAAGTGTATAACATCATGACGGATGATTACGACACACTTAGCGGGTATAATGCGGAGGCAGATTTAGGGCTGGGATGCGGTTTGCCTACAAAGTCGGCCAAAATAAAAGCCGGAGATGTAGTGATAGATCTGGGAAGCGGAGCAGGAAATGACGCTTTTGTAGCCCGACATGAAACAGGGGAAACAGGTAAAGTGATCGGCATTGATTTTACCCCTGTTATGATTGAAAAAGCCAGGGAAAATGCTGAAAAGCTGGGATATAATAATGTAGAATTCAGACAAGGCGATATCGAAAAAATGCCCGTTACCTCTAATGTAGCTGATGTAATCGTTAGTAATTGTGTGTTGAATCTTGTACCAAATAAAGAAGGTGTTTTTAAAGAAATATTCCGGGTTTTAAAACCAGGTGGTCACTTCAGTATTTCGGATGTGGTTTTGGAAGGTCAATTACCAGAGGCCATTAAAGGAGCGGCTGAGATGTACGCCGGATGTGTTTCAGGAGCTATACAAAAGCAGGAATATCTTGATCTGATTGAGAAAAACGGATTTACCAATAAGGTGATTCAAAAAGAAAAACCAATTACGCTACCTGACGATATATTATCAGCTTATTTATCAGAAGCGGAAATAGAAGCGTTCAAAAACTCCAATACGAATATTCAGAGTATTACTGTGTATGCCGAAAAACCGGCTGCCTGCTGCGAACCTACGTGTTGCTAGGTAATCCAGATAATTTTTATAAACAATATTCCCGGCTATCGCTATTCGAAAAGCCGGGTTTTTTGTATTAAGAATAATAGACGGTTAGCAGGAGGATATATTAAACCATAAATTTGCATGCTATAATCTTAAGGCCAATGCAGGAAGAATTTCTTAAAGTAATTGATATTTTGGGGACCGTCGCCTTCGCGGCATCCGGCGTGTATGCTGCCATGCAAAAGCGATTGGATGTTTTCGGAGTGTTGATCATCGGTTTTGTTACCGCTGTCGGAGGCGGAACTGTGCGGGATATTATGATCGGTGATACGCCTGTAAGCTGGATCAGAAATATAAATTATAGCATCATTATTCTGAGTACAGTCGTTGTTGTGATTGCATTTAAAAGCTCAATTTTTAAAAATTTCAAAAAAACATTGCTGGTTTTTGACTCGATTGGCCTGGGCTTTTTTACCATTTTGGGCATTCAGAAAGGGTTAATGTATGATTTGAATCCCGCCATATGCATCGCCCTTGGAACAGTCACAGGATGTTTTGGAGGAGTTATCCGGGATATATCATTGAATACGATTCCTTTAATTTTTGAGAAGGAAATTTATGCGACTGCATGTATTCTTGGAGGATGTATTTATTTTCTCTTACTTCTTACACCTTTACGCCTGGAAATTATTGAATGGGTTTCTATTTTAATTGTATTCTTAACCCGAATGTTGGCAGTGAGATTTAATTGGAGATTACCCAATATTTATTGCAGAAATGTAGAGTATTAAAATTGTCTTTTTTTATAAAAAATATTGTTTTGAAATATGGATAGAAAACCAATTAAAAGAAATGAGCACATCGTCAAGTTATCCAGGGATCATCATGTGAGTTTACTCTTTTGTTGGAAATTAAGACAAGGTATCCGGCATGGCGTGTCTACCGAAAGAATGATTCGGTATGTAGGGTATTTCGAAAAGCAACATTTTATTCCTCATTTTGAAGAAGAAGAAAATATTTTATTTGCGCCGGTAAAAGATCAGAAAGTACAAAAAGCTTTGGATGATCATATCCATATTTTAAAAAGTGTCAAGGAAATTACTTTTTCAGGAAAGCTTAATCAGGAAAATGAATTGAGTCGATTGGCTGATATGGTTGATGATCATGTGCGCTATGAGGAACGAATATTATTCCCCTATCTGGAAAAGAAACTAACGGATATGCAATTAGAAGAAATCGGAAAACAACTTAGCGATGTACCAATTAAAGATAATTTTGAAGATGAGTTTTGGGTGATGAAAAAATGATCTGAAATGAATCATCTGAATTTTTATTAAACATATATCTGATACCTTCCCCACAAAACCAACCATCATCCAAAATATTCACCATATCTCATTTACATTGATTTGCCATGACGAAGAAATTCTGGTGAATTGTCACCGGGGAGAATTCAGGAATTTAATGGTTTTAATTAATGAAAAAATTTTTGTGGAGGACTTCGGTGAGTGCAAAGGGATTGGCAGATGCGGAACTTGTCTGATTGAAATAGAAACCACAAATCCTTTACCGATACCCGAAAGAAATGAGCAATCTACCTTAGCTAAATGTGCTGTACAAATACCTGGCTTAAGACTATCCTGTCAGATAATGATTGACGATGCCTTACAGGGTGCTATTGTGAAAGTGGTAGAAGAAAGGGAGGACGTGAGATAGGATTATTCTCAAACCTTGGATTATATTTGATCTGAAGAAAATCGTTTTGCCATCATTAAACAAAAAGAATCCTTTCACATGAAGACGATCATTTTTACTCTTTTGTCTTTTTTCTCCATTGCTTTTGTTCAGGCTCAATCTCCATCTTCAGGTGGCAAAGTGCAGGGCTATTATCTTCAGCAAAAATCATTTACGGATTCTCTTTTACAGATTATAAAAGAAGTAAAGCTGGATGGCATTTATGATGCAGGGGAAGATGGAATGGAAAAGATTTCATTTGCTGTCATTGATCTTTCCGGAAAAAAACCGCTTATTGGTGGAGTAGAAATGAACAATTTTATTTATCCTGCCTCAGTTTACAAAATATATATAGCCATGGAGGTTTTAAAACAGATAAGCAATGGCAATTATTCCTTGTATAAAAATGTCGTGGTAAAATCTCCAAATGTAGTTGACAAAAGATCTGAAATAAGTTGGGATCCGCGACCACTTTTAAAAGAAGGCGACACGGTGACAATCGATTATCTACTTGACCTGATGATTTCCCGAAGTGATAATACCGCATCCAATTGTTTGATTGATATAGCAGACAGAAAAAACATTAATAAAACAATGCACAGTTTTGGTTGGCAGGGTAGTGAAGTCACCCGGAAATTTCTTCCCAGGAAAGTGGAAGATCCCGGATATGATACAATTACAAGCACCATGACTAACGCGCTACATGCTGCAGACTTTATGTATAAAATTGACCAAAAAAAATTGGTAAATCCCTGGGTTAGTCAGCAATTAAAGGTGCTTTTGGGAAGGCAGTTAGATACGACGAAACTCGCTGCAGGTCTTCCTTCCAATGCTATGTTTTATCACAAAAGCGGTTGGTGGAGCTATTTCACAAACGATGTGGGAATTGTAGACGATGGTCAGGTAAAATATATCATCGCATTATTTACTCCGATCACAGAAATGGATGTACGACCAAGAATGAAGGAAGTTTCTGCCCGTGTATATGAATTTATGAAAAGAAGGAGCATAAAAAATAAAAGGAAAAACTGACAAACTAATTTTTGCTGATAATCTCTTGATTGATCCAATATTAAAATACCCAAGGCAATAAATGTTTTGATGATATTGAACGATCAATTCAATGCATTCTTAATACTATTTCAGGACGGTTTTGATGGATTCAAATTCTGCTGTATCCTTATCTGGTCCAAATTCTATTTGATAGTTTACTGTTAGAAACATCATTATAAAAAAGCTATCCGAGTATATATCCGGATGCAAGCATTTCTGTTTGGTAGTTACGTTTTTTTAATCTCCCCTAATATTTTATTTGTTGTCCATTTTATAGAAAGTTTATTATTACAGGCACCTTTATTGTATAAACAAAAGAAATATACTTTGTGAATTTTGTTTAACTTTAAGGGTGCCAATGTAACTGCCAATTTTGATTGACCCTAAAATCTAAATGTATGAATATAGGCATCGACACAAGAAATAAGAAGCTGTTTTATTCTTCAATAATTTTTACTTTTCTCTTTTTTTTACTACTGATTCCTGGCGAAAGTTTCGCTCAATCGATTTTAGTTACAGGGAATGTTTCGGGAACTGATGGACAACCAATTCGGAGTGTGAGTGTTCTGGAAAAAGGAACAACAAACGGAACGATTACCGATGATCAGGGAAATTTTAGTTTGTCAGTGAGCAAAGCTGAGGTAACACTTGCCTTTTCCTCTTTAGGATATAACAGTGAAGAAATTGTCCTAAATGGCCGGACTAGTTTACGGGTTACTTTAACAGGCAGTGCTGCCAAACAACTGGAGCAAGTGGTGGTGATTGGTTATGGAACCCAAAAGAAAAGCGACCTAACCGGTGCAAACGTAAGTATTAAAGGGGCTGATATAGCCAACATTCCCGCTCTTACTGCCACACAGGCTATTCAGGGGAGGGTTTCCGGAGTGCAAATTACCAGCAGCGGTGCACCAGGAAGTGCGCCGAATGTACGGATCAGAGGAGTCGGATCGATTCTGGGTGGTGCGGATCCTTTGTACGTAGTGGATGGAATCATTACAAGTGATATTCGAAATATTAATAACTCTGATATTCTTTCGATCGAGGTTTTAAAAGATGCCTCTTCCACCGCAATTTATGGGGCAAGAGCAGCAAATGGAGTTTTAATAATTACGACAAAAGCTGGATCAAAAGGAAGATTTAGTGTCAATTATGATGGATATGCCGGAGTTAAAATGTTGGTCAATAAGGTGGGTATGGCGGAGGCGAATTTATATACCATCTATAGTAATGACGCGGCCGGAGCAAATGTGATTACTACCGCAGATATAACGGGAAATACTATTTGGATGGATGAAATAACAAGACCCGCCATTTTGCAGAATCATAATCTGTCGGTCAGTGGAGGAAAAAATAAATACCGGTATTATTTATCCGGTGGATATCTAAACGAACAAGGAGTCCTGGAAGGAAATAATTACTCAAGACTAACGCTACGATATAATCACGAACTGGCTGCAACATCGAAACTGAAATTTGGCAATAACCTTTCCTTTTCTAAATACACATCGAATAATAAACCATACAGTGTGTTTACTCAGGCTTACCTGGCTTCTCCTATTTATTATGCCAAAAATGATGATGGTACTTATGGATTTACAGAAACAAGTAATGTCGGAAATCCTTTGGCGTCACTGGATTTTATAAATGATAAAAGTTATGGAATCCGGGCAGGAGGTAGTCTTTGGGGAGAATATAAATTAACAAAGGATCTTTCCTTCCGGTCTTCTTTTGGTATCGATGCGGAGAAAAATAACGGGCATAATTATGCCCCGGTTTATAAAGTTAGTTCCACACAAAAAAATGAGGTAAGTGCACTCACTTTTACTGCAGATAGTATTTTTCAATGGACCTGGGATAATTATTTCACCTACAATAAAACATTTGGCGACCATGATTTAACCGGAACTCTTGGGCATACGTCAGAACGAAGAAATGGCTGGACAAACCGGGCGACAAAAAGAAATGTACTAAATGATGAGAATAAATGGAAATTGAATTTTAAAGATACAGTAGGAGCTCAACAGAATTTTCGTGATCCGATTGGTAATTATTTTAAAAGAGAATCTTTTTTCGTCCGCGTGAATTATAAATACCTTGACCGGTATTTGATTAATGCTACTTTTCGCCGGGATGCAAACAGTAATTTTTCACCCAATCATCGCTGGGGTAATTTTCCCTCTGTGGGTATTGGTTGGTTGATCCATAAGGAGAATTTTATGGAAAAGCAAACTCTCTTTGATGTTCTGAAACTACGTGCCAGTTTCGGTCTTGTAGGAAATGATGTGGTTCAGGCAGGAGCATTTGATCTTAAACCAACAAGGAATCTATACAGCTATTTTGGTACAGATTATATTAATGGAGCCACCATTACCAGCATCGTCGATCCAAATTTACAATGGGAGGTAACTAATGAGATTGATATCGGTCTGGAGTTTTCTTTACTTGATGGAAAACTAAGTGGTGAAATGGATTATTACCATAAAAAAGCGAAGAAAGCATTGTATACAATTCCGTTGGTAGATCTTGGTTTCGGAACAAACTTTACAACGAATGCGGCAGATGTATTGAATAGTGGCTTTGAATTTACATTGGGATGGAAAGACAAGATAAATAGTCATACCAATTATTCTGTAGGCGTCAATGCAACCTTTAATAAAAATGTAGTGGAAAATGTTGGAATAGGTAAAGCACTTGATTTTGGAAGTCTTAATAATGGATGGACTTCTACAAGAACCCTGGTTGGACAACCGATTGGTTCTTTCTGGGTATTTGAAACTGACGGTATTTTTCAAAATGCTTCTGAAATAAGTGGTTATCCGCATATCTTGAATGCACAGCCGGGTGATTTTAAAATTGTTGACAAAAACAAAGACGGGATAATCGATAATCAGGATAGAGTATTTGTTGGATCATATCAGCCGAAAATATATGGCGGTTTCAATGCCTCTTTAAATTGGAAGAAATTAGATTTCGGTTTGGATATCTATGGCAATTTTGGAAATAAAATTTACAATGCCAAAAAGGGTGTGCGCACCGGTGGGAACTATAATGTTGAGTACGATATAGCCATAAACAGGTGGCAACCCGGTAGCAATGAAAATACATATCCGCGTGCCTTTAATGGAGTAGTTCCTCCCATGGATTATTTTATCGAATCGGGATCATTTGTACGACTCAATAATGTAACTGTGGGCTACACAATTAATCCAAAAAGTAATTTACATATCGACAGACTACGGATTTATGCGAGCGCCCAAAACCCTGTTATCCTTACTAATTATTCCGGTTTTACTCCGGAGCTTCCCGGGAATCAAAATGAAGCGGGGATTGAATTAAATATTTATCCTATTTCAGCAACTTATATGATCGGAGTAAATATTCAATTCAGATAAATAAAAGGAATCTTTTTTTCAATAAAAAATGAATCATGATGAAAACGAAATCAACATATTTTATTAAAATACAAAAAACAGTGGGACAGATGTTTCTTAATAGTAGAAATCGGATATTGAAAGTAAATAAGCTTGTCTTTCCGGTTTTTCTTTTAATAATCTTTGGAATGAATGGTTGCGGGAAAAAGTTTTTAGAAGAAGCTCCCCGGACAATCACTATTCAGGAGTTGCTTAAAAGTAATGACGGCGCTAAGCGACTGACAGCAGCGATCTACAATAAATTATATGCCTGGGGATTGCATTCCTTTTCCTGGATTGGAGTAACGAGTATTGCATCTGATGATGCTAATAAAGGAAGTGATCCGGGTGATCAGGGAACCGATAAAGGAGATTTAGATAATTGGACTTTTACTCCTTCGGCAATTTCTTTTTCTGATTTATGGATCAACAACTTTGAAGGAATTGGCAGAGCAACTTATGCTTTAAAATACTTGCCGGAAACAATCTCACCTGATAAAGAAAGATATATTGGTGAAGCACATTTTTTAAGAGCCTATTTTTATTTTAACCTGGTAAGAATATTCGGTGGTGTTCCTAAAATAGATAAGGTGTTGGAGTCAGAAACCGAAATAGCTTCAGCTAGTGCACGGGCATCTAAGGAAGAGATTTATGCATTTATTGAAAACGATCTCAATGAAGCCATTAAACGGTTGCCTCCTTCGGTGACTCCGGCAGAGAATGGCCGCGTATCTCAGTATGCAGCTCAGGGATTATTATCAAAAGTGTATTTATATCAAAAGAAATGGGCTCAGGCGAAGGCAATGGTTGATATCCTGGTTAGTTCAGGGAAGTTTGGATTGTTAGATGATTATTCAATGATTTGGCGGGAAGCCGGAGAGTTTTCTAGAGAATCAATCTGGGAAGTAAATGCAATAGGAGTCACTCCAAATTTGGGGATAGAAAATTATTTTGTCGTACAGGCACCTAGAGGAGCTAACGGATTAGGTTGGGGATTTAACACTCCTTCAGAAGACTTGTTAAAAGCTTATGAACCCGGCGATTTAAGAAAGGCGGGAACCATAATGTTTGCAGGGCAAACTCTTTGGGATGGATTTCAGGTTAGTCCTCGTGCTGCTAATCCGCGGTATAATTATAAATCCTACGTTAGTAAAACAAAAGAAACCTTTAACGGCGATGATATAAATACGAATAAAAATTTGCGCATTCTTCGCTATGGAGAAATATTATTGATAAAAGCAGAAGCCGAAAATGAATTGGGAAATGAAGAGCCAGCAAGGAAGGCATTAGATCAAATACGGAAAAGAGCAGGTTTAGTAGAAACCACAGCTGCCGGAAAAGACCAACTCAGGGAAGCTATATATAAAGAACGTAGAGTGGAAATGGCTTTTGAGCACGATCGGATGTTTGATCTTCAAAGAACAGGACGTGCAGGACAAGTCTTAAGAGTTCTGGGTATCAATTATGTTGATGGAAAACACAATTTATTCCCAATTCCACAAAGAGAAATCGATATAAGTAATGGGAAATTGCTTCAGAATCCTGGGTATAACTAATTGAGATCCATATTATTCAATTGCTATAATTCAGGTTCTAAATGATGAATCATTATGATGAATTTTTAGAGCTTAAAATTAATGTCGGTTCGGAACAATTGTTGCTACTCTTAGAAATATCAATTTTGTTTAAAATATTAACACATAAAATTTAAATGTATGAAAAAGAATTTATTGAACTATTCAGCTAAAATGTTATTAGCTGCATCAGTTCTGACATTCGGACTATTGAGTTGTGAAAAAAATAAAAAAAAGGATGTGGTTCTTCCTCCTATTAGTGGATATAACAACTCGGATGAAGTTGCAAAAACAAATCTTGTAGGTTATTGGTCATTTGAGGGAAATGGAAATGAATCAAAAACCAATACAGCTCCTACCTCTTCCGACAAGGCTACTTACGTGGATGGTGGTGTCATGGGAAAGGCATTAAATCTGGACGGTGGATATTTATATTATGCCAAAGCATTAGCTCCTTTGACTTCTAATCAGGGATTTTCTGTAAGTGCCTGGGTACAGGCAAAAAACAATTTTAAAGGTGGCGGGGCTCCACCTTTGAACAACTTCCCGATGTCCTATTTCCAGAGTGCAATTCCAGGGCAATTATTTGGAAATATTACTGCAATGATCGAAAGTGGCCAATATGCTATTGCATCAGATACAATGATCCTAAAATCAATATATAAAGATAAAGGTGGTGGAACTCAAGACAATATTAATAATTACGGTGACCCAGGAGATTTTGGTTATGTAAAAAAAGCAGGTACTTCTCAGTGGGTAAATGTCATTACAACTTACTCGCCAACAGGAGGTGCCGGTACAGAAAGTATATTTAGGATATATGCCGATAGTGTTATGGTAAGTAATAAAAAGTTTGAAAACAGAAGAGCTGCTTCTTTCCAATATTCCCCTAATGAAATCATTATTGGTGGATGGTATAATAATATACCAGGAAAAACGGTGAGTAGCGATACATGGACAATGCCTTTTACCGGTAAAATAGATGAGATAAGAGTTTGGAATAAAACATTGACGGAAGCTGAAATTATAGCAATTTACAAACTGGGTAAAGCAGGAAGATAATTGTCTCTATAACATATATCAAATGGCCACCTTTTATGGTGGCTTTTTTGTTTCCTGATCAATATAATTTGTTAATAAGCCGGATAAAACATTAGGAAAATCAGAATAGGCGCATATTTTATTACCTTGTTATTCTTTAAAAATGGCCTGATCTTTTGGCAATTTTTTAAATGATATACAAGGGGGAGATGAAAGAATAATCTGCTCTTAAAGAATAAATACTAAGGCAAAATGGACCTTCAAAGCGATCGCAAATTGTCTTAAGAATCATACAAATCACTAAATATGAAAATCAATCATTTTATAATAATCATTCTTATCTTCTTAATAGGATGTTCAAAAAAAGAAGCTCCGGCACCTGTAGAACCGGAAGTCTTTTTTGTTTCCTCCTTTTCAATCAATGAAAAGAATGAGAATAGACCCAATTTGTTTTTTGATGTAGCCGGAAAGCCAACTTTTCGTATTTCTTTTTCAAGTCCGGTGGATAAAAATTCCATTAAGAATAATATTCGGATAATAAACCGCGCCGGTGCTGATGTAGCAACTACCATGTCTTTTGATAATAATGACAAATCGATCCTGATTAAACCCGATCAGAATTTTGAACCACTTTCAAAATATACGTTTGCAATTACTGAAGGAATTCAGTCTGCAAAAAAAACTTCATTATCCGATATGAAGGTGTATTCCATCATTACAGCAATCGATTCAAGTGATAAATTTCAACGAATTTCTGATGATGAATTATTGACCCTGATTCAAAAGCAAACCTTTAAATATTTCTGGGATTTTGGCCATCCTGTTTCCGGAATGGCCCGTGAAAGAAACAATTCCGGAGATCTTGTAACGACCGGCGGTACGTGTTTTGGTGTCATGAGCATCATCGTTGGAATAGAGCGAAATTTTATCACACATTCGGAAGGACTGGCGAGGATAAATAAGATTGTAGACTTTCTTCAGAAAAAATGTACCCGATATCATGGTGCATTTGCACATTGGGTGAATGGTGCTACCGGAGCTACTTTGCCTTTCAGCACAAAAGATAATGCGGCCGATTTGGTAGAGACATCTTTGCTGATGCAAGGGCTTTTAACTGCCCGCCAATACTTTAAAGGAAATAGCCCGGAAGAAACAGTACTTAGAAATAATATCAATGAACTTTGGAATGCAGTTGAATGGGATTGGTTTCGGAAAGGAGATCAACAAGTTTTGTACTGGCATTGGAGTCCGGAATATAATTTCGAAATGAATTTGCATATAAAAGGATGGAATGAATCTTTGATCACTTATGTGCTTGCTGCCTCATCTCCCACGCATACTATTCCGAAATCGGTTTATGATGCTGGTTGGGCATCAAACGGAAATATGAAAAACGGAAAAACTTTTTTTGACACGAAACTTCCACTGGGACCAGATCTTGGAGGACCGTTGTTTTTTGCACATTATTCTTTTCTTGGAATAAATCCGAATGGCCTATCAGATGTTTATGCAAATTATTTTGAACAAAATAAAGCACATACTTTAATTAATTATAAATACAGTCTGAATAATGTAGGGAGGTATAATGGGTATAGTAAAAATATTTGGGGATTAACGGCGAGCGATGATAATATAAAGGGATACATGGCGCATTCGCCAACGAATGACAATGGAGTTGTTTCTCCTACTGCTGCGATTTCGTCCATGCCATATACACCTCAGGAATCAATGGATGCTCTAAAGTTTTATTATTACACACTGGGCGATAAGTTATTCAAAGAATATGGATTTGTCGATGCGTTTAATTTGTCTGATGCATGGTTTGCAAATTCATTTCTGGCTATTGATCAGGGACCACAAATTATTATGATTGAAAATTATCGCACCGGATTATTGTGGAATTTGTTTATGAGTAGTCCGGAAATAAAAGATGGGTTAAAAAAACTAGGATTTCAAAGTCCTTTCATTTAACAAATCAGGAACGCAACAACAAAATCGTTTGATTATATTTAGCTCAAAAAAAAGTATTCAATTATATGTCCGTAAAGTATTTTCCTTTTATTTTCCTGTTCCTTTTTTCCCTGACTACGCATGCTCAGGTAAAAAAGAATGATGCAAATTTATCTATTCAGAAGAATCTTTCTGATACTGCTTTGATGAATTTGGTGCAGAAACAAACGATTAAATATTTCTGGGATTTCGCTCATCCGGTTAGTGGTATGGCCAGGGAAAGAAGCAATCGAACTTCCAATTACGGAGCAGAAGTGGTGACTACCGGCGGAACAGGTTTTGGCGTAATGGCTCTGATCGTAGGAGTGGAAAGAAATTGGTTGGAAAGAGATACTGTCGCCAGACATTTATTAAAAATGGTCAAGTTCCTCGGAAAGGCAGATTCTTATCATGGCGCTTTTCCGCATTGGCATAATGGTGAAACCGGTAAAACAATTCCTTTTAGTCGTAAAGATGATGGGGCAGATCTTGTGGAAACTTCCTTGTTATTCCAGGGGTTATTGTGTGTGCGTGAATATTTTGATCAAAATAATTCCGTAGAAAATGAATTACGTCACCGGATCACTTCATTATGGAATGAAGTGGAATGGGATTTTTTCACCAGAGATGGAAGAGATGTCCTTTACTGGCATTGGAGTCCGAATAATGGCTGGGCAATGAACTTTCCGCTTCATGGGTACAATGAAGCCTTAATCACTTATGTGTTAGCTGCTTCCTCCGCAAAATATGGAATCGGAAGAAATGTTTATGATAATGGCTGGGCTATGAGCAACTTCTTTTTTAATGGAAAAAAATTTTACGATCATACCTTGCCATTAGGTTTTGATTATGGAGGCCCTTTATTTTTTGCGCATTATTCATTTTTAGGTTTGAGTCCAAAAGGATTAAAAGATAATTATGCCGATTACTGGGAGCAGAATGTAAACCATACGCTCATCAACAGGGCCTATTGTATCGAGAATCCAAAAGGGTATAAAGGATATAGTGCCGATAGTTGGGGGCTTAGCGCCGGCGATGATTATAATGGATATTTAGCTCATTCTCCTACCAATGATAATGGAACCATTACGCCCACAGCAGCATTGTCCTCCTTTCCATATTCACCGAAATATTCTATGCAGGCTATGCGGCATTTTTACGAATCCCACGGCGATAAATTATGGGGAAAATATGGATTTAAAGATGGTTTCAGCCTGTCAAATAATTGGTATTCCGATGGATACCTGGCAATAGATCAGGGACCAATTGTGGTGATGATTGAAAACTACCGAACAGGTTTGTTATGGAATTTATTTATGAGCATACCAGAGATACAAAATGGGCTTAAGAAATTAGGTTTCAAAAGTGATTATTTTAAATAAGAATCTGTTGGTTCAGAGATAAAGTATCCTTTAAGAATATTATGGTCTTTCTGTTTCAATGCAGAAAGACCATATTACTTTTAGATGGGAATAATGGTATTTAGCCGGAATTAAAAAGTGAGATGATCTTCTAATCAAATAACTTTTTCAATCTTAGTTTGGTGATTTTATCCTGTTCAGCAGCAGCAATCATGATTTCCTCCCGTGGGTCGTTGTTAATTCTTTCTTTGAGAATTTCAAGCATTTCTTCTGCACTTTTGCCGGTTGCAAATACAATAAAGATATACCCAAATAGTTCCTCATACTCTGCATTTGCTTGCATCAATTCTTCCAGCACTTCATCAGGTGTATCAGAAATACCCGCTTGTTCTGATTTAATATAATCAGCAGTTTTGGCGTATCGTTCAGTAACCAAATGCATATCCCCGATTTTTGGATAATGTTGAAAAGCTTCCAGCCAATCAGCAGGATTACAATCGTACCATTTTTCTTCCGCATATTCCAAAAGATCGACAAGGTCATTCACAGGAAATATGGAAAGCATTTCTTTTACCCAGGTACTGGAGCCACAACAATTGAACAGGAGTTCTTTCTTTTTATTGATATCAAGGTTGTCAAAATCTGCAATAGTCATTGTAATTATAGTTGATAGATCAGGAATGATATAGTTTGTTATTTAGAATAATCTTTATTAAAAAGTAATCTGTGGGTATTTCAAAAGTAAAGTTCTTACCTCAAAAAACCACTGATTTGTCAGGCTGTTACTTTTTCCAGTCTCTTTTGCTCAGAGATATTTAAAAGCTGAATCAGGTTATCCGAAACTTCCAGCGCCACAGCAATATATTTATTTTCAACATTTCCCAGGGAATTAAAATTGTTGTTTTTATGATATTTTAAAAACAACATAGCTACGGGAGCTACTCTGGATATGATGGCTGCATCATGTCCGGCACCGCTTACTAATTCTACAACCTCTAATTTCTTTTTAGAGATAGATTGATTCATCATTTCTCTCAATTTTTCATCACAAATAACAGGTTCTGTTTCATGTAAAAGTTTCCACTCAAAATATACATTTCGTTTGTGACAAATGCGTTCGCATTTTTTATTCAGAGCTTCATAGGCTTTTGAAAGTCTTGCTGGGTCAGCGCTCCTGATATCTAATGAGCAGGTAACAACGTGTGGTATTAAATTGCGCGCTGCATCTTCTACGTTTATTTGACCTACAGTAGCAACTAGGTTTCTCCGTTCTGGAGAGGCATATTCCTCTGTTTCAACAATAAACTGAGCTGCTGCACAAAGTGCATCTACGCGTACATTCATGGGCACATTACCTGCATGCCCTGGTTTGCCCACAAATTTTATTTGAACTCTTTTCTGCCCCGCCAACGCTTGTACAGCGCTAACAGGAATTTTGCGATTATGAAGTACAAGTCCTTGTTCTGTATGAATTTCTAAATAACCTAGCCATTCATCTGCAGGAATATTTTCTTCTTTAATTTTTGATACATCTAAATTTAAAGAAGTTAGTACATCTCCTAATGTATTTCCTTTCTCATCTTTTTTATCAAGAATATAATTATTAAACCTTCCTGAGAGGGCTTTGCTTCCAAGATATGAGGTATTAAAACGGGTATCTTCTTTTTCACTGAATGCCACAATTTCCAGATTGAAGGACAGATCAATTTTTTGTGCGATCACATTTTGAGCAATATCCATTCCGGTTAGAATGCTCAAAGGACCATCAAATTTCGCGTCATTTTTATCATTGTTGTATTGCGAGCCTATTACAAAAGTTTTTGCATTTGGTGTTTTGCTCCGAAGAATCCCTCTAACATTTCCAATGTTGTCTATTCTTGTTTCGAGTCCTGTATCATTCATCCATTCGGCAATCTTATTACTACTACTGATAAAGAAAGCTTTCCCGGAATCATCCTTTCCAGCATGTTGAGTCGTTATTTGACCCATTTCTACAATTCGGGATTGGATTTTTTGGGCTCTTGATAAATAATTGATCATTTAAATTCTTTGTTAGGTGATGAGGTGTAAAGATTTTCCGTTGAGCAAATTTTCGTGCATTGAATGTAAAACTGTCAGGAGATACACATTCCGGCGGCGAAGTAAATGAAATTTTATAAGAATTGGAACGGCTGTTTTGAATTTCATCGTTTTTTTGTTTGTGAATGAAACAAATGGAATAGAGATTTGGTGTGTTATATTCATTAGGAGAATTGAATTTAAAGTATTTCGGTTAATAATTAAAAAGAAAACCGATCTCTATCTAAGTGTGGAGAAAATGGTGGATAAAGCATTCCTGTTTTGTCATTAGGCTTTCATCTATTCATGAACTATATTTGTATCATGAGTATTTTGAGGATTCTGATTATTTTAGCCTGCATCTTTATTGGCTCTGATCAATGCAAAGCAGTGAGCTTGAATAAGGCACCGGTGGCTTTTCAATCACTTACAAATGATCTTTTTGATAGAGGAAATGAGGCTATATATCAAAATCAAAAACCCGAAATCTTTCGGTTTTTTCAAAGAACAGAACCGGTATCTCTTAATCAACCAGTAGAAAAAGAAACTTCCTCTGAGTTGTTTTATAAATTTCAGAAAACAGACCAAATTTTACGGCTTGAAAATCCTGCTTTTAATTATTGCAAGCCATTTGGTATGATCCTTATTTTTCCGGAGCATTTTTTTTATTAAAGAATATTAAATCTTTGACAAATGGGGTTTAACGACCCTGGTTAATTTTCTTTCATTTCGGATAAAATATAAAAATATGTCTACAGTTATTGTTTCACTCTTTATTATAGGTGGTGTTGTATTATTAATTGCATTATTTAGCTTTATAAATAAACGCAGCAGAAAAGCAAAAGAGCAAAAGCTCGTTAATTTTTTCAATCGCACAGGCGAAGAAAACGGATTGGCGTTTTCCAGTCAGGAAATTTTACGAAACAAAATTATTGGTCTGGATGGCCTTAGCCGTAAATTCGTTGTGGT
>JBDSBN010000330.1:0-2802 GCA_039921585.1 Ginsengibacter sp.
AATTTTTATGTCTCTACCCTGGAAACTTTCTGTCATACAAAAGTGCAAAAAGCGGTGCAGCTATTTAAATCAAAAACAATCAAATCAAAAGAGGCCAATGAAGAAATTAATGCTGTTTTAGAACAACTCGATTACCTGATCTATATAAGTCCTACGACCGAACGATTTAGCCTGAAAGGCAGTGCCAACATGCGTAAAGTTTTAATCCTAAACACTCTTAAGCAAAAAACTTCTGTACTTTCTGAAGCAGCTATCGATTACAGGCATGCTTATGAAATAGCTGATGAAGTGTGTAAAATACGCCCATTGATCCATTGGTATTTATTGGAATCTATCCTGGTTCTCGTGAGCGATCGTGGTTGGGGTAAAGAGGTAGGAACCGGTGCTAAAAAATACACCTTGCCATCTTTGAAAGCAGCGAAGGCATTACTATCTGACACAAAAACATTCATCGAGAGTAATCAACAATATGCCTATTCTTACCAGGATAAAATGATCTCTATAGATGTTCATCTTTGCGAATTATTAATGGAGCCAAAAAATGCAAAACAAGATTTTTCGGATGCCTTACTGCAAAAACATTTAGATGCCTGGAGGCAAATGAAGTCCATAGCAAGAAAAAAGGAAGGATTAGAGGTATTGGAAATAATTATAAACATCCTATCTTTTTCTACGGATAAGGCAGTAAAGAAAATGCACAGTGGTTTGGTAGAAGTTTATGAAGTCTTGAACAAGATGCTGAAGAAATAATCAACAAGAAGCAATTGATTATGACATAGGAAGGATTAAAATTCATCTTTAATCTGAGGATTTAAACCATGATCACTCAAAACCCACCCTCAAAGAAGGTGTGTTGGAAAAAACGCGCAAA
Organism: Ginsengibacter sp.; assembly: GCA_039921585.1. Taxonomy (GTDB): domain Bacteria; phylum Bacteroidota; class Bacteroidia; order Chitinophagales; family Chitinophagaceae; genus Ginsengibacter. The sequence goes on from JBDSBN010000330.1 coordinate 872, forward strand.
GCTCTCTTTAATTCAGTTAGAATCAGGTAGTTTTTATGCTGCTTTCGTTCCAATTATTCTAATAGTGAAAACAAATGAGAATTAGACCACGAAGACGCCAAGAACGAAAAAATCCTTCGTGTCCTTTGTGTCTTGGTGGAAAAGAATCTCAGGCAAAGCTTTTAAAACATTACCACCGCCCAAGACGGTGGATTTTTAAGGTAAATTAAAAAATAACCGATGAATAAATTAGCCGCGCTTCTAATCATGTTGTTTCTTTTTCAGCCTGTATTTGCTCAAAGCAAAACAGAGCTTTTTGATTTGATCAAAAAAATGATTCCGGATGAGGATCAGCCAGGCCAGGGAATGCCTTGGAATACCAGTGCAGACATCAATCAGTCGATAAAATGGAATTCATCGTTACCTAAAAGTAATCAGGTTTATAATTCCTCCGGAAAGCAAATAGAACTATGGAGAAAAGATGGCACTGCCCGGATATTATTAAATGGAAAAGATTTTCTCTGTGAAAACAGGGTTGAGGGCAAGAAACATTCCTGCAACTGGAGCTTTTCCCTTTTTGGTGCCAAAACGGTCTATCAAGGATTTTTTATAAATGTGACAGATTTCCCCATTGATGATCCTATTCAGGCTATTGATATGCTTTTTAAAGAAAACGCTTCCGTTTTTCAACGATATAAAAAATGTATCGAAGGAGCGGTGATGTGGCAGGATTTATATAAAGTGACGATTCCGGGAAAGAGGACTGTTTGGATGATGGTTCAGTTTGAAAGTTTAAGTGCCACCGGTCCTCAATACAATAATACCAAAACAGACAACACTTTTACCTTAGGAATTTATTTCAATAAGGAAGAAACAGACGCTGAATGTGCCGGTGCACCTGAGCTTCCTGCAAATCCCGTAAAAGCCTCTTCAGCAAATGCAAACAGCAAAGCCACTAAGGAGGAAACGGGTAGGGCACAATCAAAAGAATCGACCACAAAAATCTCTTCAAACTCAACAACCGTTGAACTGACGCAGTTTGCCGCTGTATTATTTAAAGATGTAAAAACGAATCTGACCAATAAAGAGAAAAATGATATCACATCGTTATCAGGATTATCCGCAAATGAATTAAATGCGCAAACAAAAAAAGGGAAATCAAAATATGAAGTTTCTGTTTACCCGTTAGATTTTAATAAAGATGGTACCGAAGAAATTTTCTTGTGCGTGACTTCAAAAACACTGGGCATTCCCATGCATACTTATTTCTTTTATTCGAAAGGTAATGGAGGAAAGTATCAGCCATCTCCCGGCAAAATCGGTTCAGGCGTAAAAATTTTAGTTAGCGGTAGAACACCCTTTCCTGATCTAATTACCTTAAATGCGCTCAGTCCACGGGAAAAATGGAGTTGGAATGGAACTATGTATCGGGTTACTCAAACAATTCCGGCGGGTAAAGTTCTGTCATTTCCAACAAGAAATATTGAAGAGGTGAGTGCGGAGTATGTGCAGAGGTTTTAGGATTTGGGGTTCGGGTGTCAGGTTTCAGGTTTCAGGTTAGATCCATTTTGATATATAATAAAAGAACCTTTCAACTATTCAAATTAAATAGGGCTGCACCCTATTTTATAATAGTACGCCCTTTCAGGGCTGGGGTTCTACACATAACTGTGCATTCAACCATTTAACCATCAACCATTCAACCATCAAACCATTCAACCCTTCAACCCTTCAACCATTTACCCCTTTTGCTATTAATTTGGGTGGTCTGGCGGGCGGCAAGGAAAAACGCGCGCAATACGAAGTATTCATGAACACCAAAAAAATGGTGAGCAATGAGCCTTGAGTCGTCAGCCGTAAAAATACAAAACACTCCTCTATTTGTAATTTCACCGCCAGCCTTTCATTGTAACAGTCCAGTGGCGATGGCAAGGAAAAACGCGCGGAGCGAT
>JBDSBN010000331.1:0-14297 GCA_039921585.1 Ginsengibacter sp.
GGTGGTCATTTTTTTCGCATCCTGTGAGAATAAACATGCCGCTAAAGAGAAAGAAATCGTTGAAACACCCGAACAATTGAATGGCCGGGTTTCAGATAATATGAAAGCTGTCTTGCTTTATTCATTAGATAATAAGGGTAAAATAAATGATTCTTCCCGGTTGAGATTATATGAAATGGTTCATGAAGCTTATAAGCAAAGCGATTTTAAAAGAATCTGGAGTCATCATGATGTTTTTTTACCTCAGGCAGATTTGATGATGGGCTTTATTAAAACGGCCCGGTATTTTGGATTATATCCGGAGGATTATCATGCGGAAGAATTGAATTCATTATTTGAAAAGATAGAAACGGATTCTTTAGCCAGAAAAGATGCTGTTCTTTGGACAAAGGCAGAGTTGCTGTTGAGTGATGCTTTTATGCAAACTCTAAAAGATTTGAAGGAGGGGAGGATGCTTCCCGACAGTATATCGATTATTCAAAATAAAAAAATGATTGATTCATTTTTTGTGAGAAAATGGAATGATATTCAATCGGGTGAATCTGTAACTGAAATGCTCCTTTCGGTTCAGCCAAAGCATACAGATTATCATTTACTACAACAGGCCTTGAAAGCTTTTGTAGATACTATGGAAATGAAAAAGTATCATTTTATTGTCTATCCAAACAGCGACTCTCTTGATTTTACAAAAAAGATTTATGCCCGTCTTACTCAATCCGGGTTCGGAAATGCACAAATCAATAATCCTGATTTTGATGAATATACTAGAGCCTTGACAAACTATCAGGTCTCTCATTCCTTAACACCCGATGGAAAGGCAGGTCCGGCTGTAGTTAAAAGTCTTAATTCATATGACATGGAAAAATTCAGGCGCATTGCAGTTACGTTGGATCGGTATAAATCTACGCCGCCATTTCCGGAAACATATATACTGGTAAATATTCCTTCTTTTTATTTAAAACTGATCGATGCAGATACGGTGGTGATGACTTCAAAGGTGGTCGTTGGAAAGCCGGCTACCAGTACTCCTGAATTAACTTCCTCTATTTCAAACATGGTGACCTATCCTCAATGGACAATACCGGCAAGTATTATACGACAGGATATATTACCCCGGTTGAAAAAAGATCCGGGTTACCTGTTCCGTAAGGGGTATAGCCTGGTTGATGAAAAAGGAGAAACGGTTAATCCGTATGAAGTGGACTGGTCTAAATACACAAAATGGATTCCCTGGAGAGTGGTTCAAGGAAGTGGAGATGATAATGCACTCGGCGTATTCAAGTTTAATTTTAATAATCCTTATAGTGTTTATTTACATGACACCAATCAACGTTATTTGTTTAAAAATAAAGATCGTGCCTTGAGCCATGGATGTGTCAGGGTGGAGAAATGGCATGCACTTGCTTCTTTTATTGCGAAAAGAGATAGTACTGTTCTAAAGCCGAATCAGCTCGTTGGATATAATATGGATTCTATTAATACCTGGATAAGCAATAAAACAAGGAAGACAATTATGATCAAAAAAAGACTCCCATTAATCATTAATTATATGACTTGTGTGGCGCAAAATGGTAAGATCATTGTCTTTGATGACATATATAAAGAAGATTACCATTTAGAAAGGAAATATTTTGCCAATAATTAGGTAGTTTTGTGCATTCAAATAAAGTATTCACTAAATAATACGGAATGAATGTATCAAAGATCTTAAAAAAAATAGTTATACTCCCTCTTTTCCTAATGGCTTTTGTTATTGGTCCTGCTCACGCTCAAAAGACGAATACTTCAAAAAGTAAAAAGCAATTATCCTTTCCTTCTCCGCAAAATTTAATTATAAAATATGGTGTCGCAAGTTATTATGCGGCTAAGTTTCACGGACGTAAAACTGCCTCTGGTGAAACCTATCGGAATGAATTGGCCACAGCTGCATGTAATGTATTACCCCTGAATACCTGGGTTCGAATCACCAATCTTACAAATAATGTTTCCATCGTTGCAAAAATAAACGACCGCTTACACCCAAAAAACAAACGTTTAATCGATCTCTCCAAATCTGCAGCACACCAACTCGGGTACATTTCTGACGGATTAACCAAGGTGAAAGTGGAAGTGTTGGAAGATTATAATCAGGGTGAAGGAATTACTTTTACCGATTAGGTTCAGCTATTCGCAAAACTTACCAAACACCATCTTTTATCCTGTATAAGCAATTAAAATTGCCTGAAACAGGAGAGTTGTTTTTTATTTTATTTAAAATAAATCCACTTCAACTTTCGTGTGTTCTTTACTGTTGCAAGTTAATTTCTCCTTCTGAATATGATGTAATAAAGTATAAGGAATTATACTAATTAAAAATAATTTTTACTTTCGGTGTAAGCAGTTATTTTTGTTCCAAGTAAACAAAACTAATTATGAAAAAAATATTATTTCTTTTAATGGCGATGGCTTGTTTTGCCATATCTTTTGGGCAGCAAAAATACACCAAGGGTAAGGCTTTAGGAATTAGCTTAATCATGAATGATTTTAAAGCAGCTTCGGATATCAGAAGCAAGGGGTTGGTCAGAGTTTTAGATAATAAAGACTTTTTTAAAACCGATAATATGAAACCCGGATTGGCAGTTCATTACCTTTCGGGGTTGAGTAACCACATGGATTTTATTAGCACTTTAAGCGGATCTTTTTTGCAATATCCGATTGAAGGAGTAACTGCTGGCGGAGGCGATAAGTTTCTATTAGATCTGACAGCAGCCATTAATTTTAAATTGTTAAGCGACCATTATTGGGTAACTCCATATGTAGATCTGGGAGTTGGCGGAAGCAGATATGGAAGTAAAATGGCGGCATTTATTCCTGCCGGATTGGGATTACAGGTAAACCTGATTGATCAGGCATTTTTATTAATTAACTCTCAATATAGAATTCCCGTAACGCAAAATGCCAGTTATCATTTCTATCAAAGTATAGGAGTTGCTGGAGCGATTACTGAGAAGAAACAACCTGCTCCAAAAGAAGTTGAAATTCCAGTTGTTTTAGACAGAGATGGCGACGGAATTCCAGATGCTGATGATAAATGTCCTGATGTTCCAGGTGTTGCAAAATACGGTGGATGCCCGATTCCTGATACAGATGGTGACGGAATCAATGATGAAGAAGATAAATGTCCGAATGTGCCGGGAGTTGCCCGCTACCAGGGATGCCCAATTCCGGATACAGATGGTGACGGCGTTAATGATGAAATAGACAAATGCCCGAATGAGGCTGGCCCTGCTTCCAATTTCGGTTGCCCGGTTATAGAAAAAGTAGTTATTGAGAAAATCAATAAAGCTGCTGAAAATATTTTCTTTACTTCAGGAAGTGCCAAGTTGCTTGAAAAGTCATACAAATCTTTGGATGAGGTGGTGACTATTTTAAAAGAAAATCCTTCTTATAAAGTATCCATCGAAGGACATACAGATATTACCGGTGGAGAAGAGTTGAACCAAAAACTTTCTGAAAGCAGAGCAGCTTCAGTGAAAGAATACCTTTCAAAAAATGGTGTAGACGAAAGCAGAATCACTTCTGCAGGTTACGGACTGTCTAATCCAATTGCAGACAATAATACTGCTGCCGGACGTGCAAAAAACAGAAGAGTGGAAATGAAAATCACGAATCATTAATATATTTCAACTTATAAAAGAAAGGCCCTGCAGGAATGTGGGGCCTTTGCCGTTGAATTGGACTTTGTCCGTTGAATTGGACTTCGTCCGTTGAATTGGACTTCGTCCGTTGAATTGGCCTTTGTCCGTTGAATTGGACTGCGCCTGTTTAAAAAAAAAGGTTGCCAACTTTCAAAAAGTTGGCAACCTTTTTTTGCTATTATCAGGATAGCTATTAAACCATCAATAATTCAATAATTCAATAATTCAATAATTCAAAATCAACCATTCAAACATTCAACCATTCAACATCCAAACCACAAAAGCCAGATCCACCGCTCACACCACCTTCCTGATCTCTATTAACTTCGTCAGTAATTCTTCCAGCAGGTCCAAATGAAGCATGTTGGCGCCATCGCTTTTGGCAACCGAAGGGTTTGGATGGGTTTCGATAAATAAACCATCAGCACCAACAGCAATGGCTGCTTTGGATATGGTTCCAATCATTTGAGGGTTTCCTCCTGTAGTACTTCCTGTATTTGGTTGCTGGAGACTATGCGTGCAATCCATGATGACAGGTACGTTATTCATTTGCATTATAGGAAGATTCCGGTAATCAACTACCAGATCTGTGTAGCCAAAAGAATTGCCTCTTTCTGTCAGCATTACTTTTTCATTCCCAGCCTTTTTTACTTTTTCAGCTGCAAATTTCATGGAACTCCCGTGAAGAAATTGTCCTTTTTTTATATTGACAATCTTTCCCGTTTTTGCAGCGGCTTCCAGTAAATCAGATTGCCTGCACAGGAAAGCCGGGATTTGTAAAATGTCAATATATTGAGCTGCCAGAGCAGCTTCTTCATATGCATGAATATCTGATGTGGTGGGCAGAGAAAAGTGTTTTCCTACCTTTTGGATTAATTCCAAAGCCTTCACATCCCCAAGTCCGGTAAAGGAATCTGCACTCGTTCTGTTTGCTTTCCTATAAGATGCTTTAAAAATATACGGGATCTCCAGTTTTTTACAGATAGCGGAAACTTTTTCAGCTATTTCAAAAATCAATTCCTCGCTTTCTACGACACACGGACCGGCAATTAAAAAGAAGTTATTTTTATTATAAGATTGACCTTTGAATAGGTCAGTTAAAAATGGGCTCATGGATGTTTAATTTATGAAGTTTTTTTAAAGTTAATAGATTGTATGCTTCGAGCTTTGAATGTAGCTGCTAAACATTAAATTGCCGCAAATGATGATCCATATGCATCCAGTTTATAACTCCCCACTGTTTGGAATTCAGATTGCCAAAAACGGGATGGAATAAATAAGAAGGAAATTGATGTGCGGGTAATTGGCTGATCAGTTCTATGTACAGTTCTTTTTCTTTCTCAAAATCTTTCACATGCTTATCGGAGGCGATTAACTTCAGCGTTTTTGGCGCTTTAATGTTTCTGGGAAATTTTATAGGTAAATAAAGAAATGCATTCTTTAGTGCCTTTTGGCGAAAAGAACTTTTTCGGGTGCTTTCAATGCCTTGTAATAAAAGCTTGTTTGCGGCATTACAATGTTGAAGCATCTCGGTTGCATCCATGCTGCCCCATCGCGGTTTGGCTGAAGCCGATAACTTCAAAACACGATAAATAAGATCATTAACGCCGTCCTGGTTGTGCAAGTTTAATTTCAATGTGATAGTCTGTTAATTGGTTAGTATTTTTTTCTGAACTTTTTTTTCTGGCAATTTTATACCCGGGCTTTCCAGATTAATTCCGGAGCATTGTCTTTCATTCCGGAATATCGCGCCAGCATAAAGAAATAATCGCTTAATCGATTTAAATATTTGATGATAATAAGCTCAACTTTCCCATCGTGCTCCAATAGGTTGATGCAGCATCTCTCTGCTCTCCTGCACACACTTCTGGCTACATGAGTAAAGGAAACTGCCGGTGACCCGCCGGGAAGAATAAAGTTTTTCATCACTGGTAATTGGGAGTCCATGTGATCCATTTCTTTTTCCAATAATTCAATATCAGATTCGTGAAGATCAGGAATGGGCATTTTGATATTTTTATTAGGATCGCAGGCAAGCTCAGAACCAATAGTAAATAATCGATCCTGGATTTCCTTTAATATAGATTTGATATGTTCATCCTGATTATGATCATACACTACGCCCACAAATGAATTTAATTCATCTACCGTACCATACGCTTCTATCCGGGGATCGTTTTTTAAAATCCGGGTTCCGCCAATCAAACTTGTTTTTCCTGTATCGCCGGTTTTTGTATAAATTTTCATCGCCATGTGTGTGTTATTTAAAAATTCGTAAAGCACAAAATTACAAACCTATTGCTGAAATCTTTGTTTGTAAAAACTTCGCCTGTTTTTGAGAATTTAGTTCAGAAACAGGAAAGCTTGAATTGTAATGTGTATATTGTTTATGTAGTCTGAATGGCAGCAACCGGCTTATTGATTTCATCGCTTTCAATAATGCCATCTCTCAATCGGATGATCCGGTGTGAATGTTGGGCAATATCCTCTTCATGAGTTACTACTATAATGGTATTTCCCTCCGACTGAATCTTCTCGAATATTTGCATGATTTCAACAGATGTCTTTGAGTCCAGATTTCCCGTTGGTTCATCAGCCAATATAATGGAAGGATTGTTTACCAGTGCCCGTGCTATTGCAACCCGTTGGTTTTGGCCACCGGATAATTCATTTGGTTTATGATGACTTCTATCTGCCAGACCTACTCTTCGAAGCATTTCCAAGGCCTGCTCATTGCGCTGCTTTTTTGGTGTACCATTATAAATCAGTGGAAGAGCAACGTTTTCAGCCGCAGTTAAACGAGGTAATAAATTAAACTGTTGGAACACAAAACCGATTTCTTTGTTTCTGATATCCGCCAGATCATCATCCAACATTTGCCCTGCGTTCTTTCCATTGAGAATATATTTTCCACCGGTGGGAGTATCCAGACAACCCAAAATATTCATCAATGTTGATTTACCACTTCCGCTTGGCCCCATTAAAGCGACATACTCATTTCTGAAAATTTCAATGGAAATTCCCTTCAACACTTTCAGTTCCTGCTTGCCGAGGTAATAGCTTTTTTCGATTGTATCCAGTTGTATTAATGAACTCATATATGGGTTATGGGTATTAGAAGTGCGTGTTGGTATTATATTTTAGTACGGAATCAACAATGTCATTTTATGATTCTTCAATTTTTCTTAATCACTTTTGGCACCTTAAAAAATTCATTATCATGCTTCGGAGCGTTTTTGAAGGCGAGCTCTTTTGAAATTTGGCCCTTTACTTCATCTTTTCTAAAAACGTCTTTATTCTCACTCATATGAATCAACGGTTCTACACCTGAAGTATCCAATTCATTCAGCTTCTCGATAAATTCAATCATTTTCTCCAGTTCGGATTTCATCTCTTGTTTTTCTTCCTCATCAAATTTTAGCATGGAAAGATGAGCAAGTTTATCCAGTAGTGCATCATTTATCATAATGAGCAAATATAATTGTTTATAAGCTTAATGGTGTAAACACGGTCTCCGCTTATCATTTAATTGGTTTATAGCAACTATTTTTCCATGAGGTTGTAATAAGAGTTAAGTATCTACAAACAGCCAAAAGCTAACAGCTAACAGCCAAAGGCTAACAGCTAACAGCTAACAACCAAAGGCTAACTATACAACCATTCGCCAATATAGCAATTTAACAGCTTTTGGATGAAGATGCCCTAAGCCAGGTAATTCGTGCCAATAATTCGTGTTTCAATTCCTTCAAATAGGTCATTCATATTTAATAATCGTCTTTCCTTTTAAAAATCAATTTTCTTTCTCCAAAATCAAAATCTAAAAACCATTATCTTCGTCGCTTTATGGAAAAGAAAAAAGAAATTGTCATGAGTGGCATCAGGCCCACTGGTTTTTTGCATCTGGGAAATTATTTCGGAGCGATCCGGAATTATATCAAAATGCAGGAAGAATACCAATGTTTCTTTATGGTGGCAGACATGCATTCACTCACAACACACCCTGATACAAAATTATTAAAGTCAAATGTGCACCGCGTTTTAGCGGAAAATATCGCATGCGGACTGGATCCTGAAAAGGTGGCACTTTATTGTCAGAGTCATGTTCGCCAAACGGGAGAGTTGTATTTATATTTAAATATGCTTGCCTATAAAGGCGAACTGGAAAAAACAGTCACTTTTAAGGATAAGGTACGGCAGCATCCGGATAATATCAATGCTGGTTTGCTGACATACCCTGTGCTGATGGCTGCGGATATATTAATTCATCGGGCGAAATACGTACCAGTAGGTAAAGATCAGGAGCAGCATTTGGAAATCGCCCGAACGTATGCTAACCGGTTCAATCATAGATATGGGGAAGTTTTTCCGGAGCCATATGCATTTAATTTTAACAGCGAATTGGTCAAAGTCCCCTCTTTGGATGGTGCCGGAAAAATGTCCAAAAGTGTAAATGAACTGGCGACATTGTATCTTGCGGATGAAGATGATGTAATCAGAAAAAAAGTAATGCGGGCTAAAACGGATCAGGGTCCTACAGAAAAAAATTCCGTAAAACCGGAATATATTGAAAATCTGTTTTCCCTAATGAAACTGGTAAGTGCTGAGGACATTACAAATTCATTTGAAGAGCATTATAATGAATGCACCATTCGGTATGGAGATATGAAAAAGCAATTGGCGGAAGATATGGTTCAATTTATTTCACCTATCCGGGAAAAAGTAAACTCCATTCTTTCTGACGAAGAGTATTTAAATAAAGTCATGAAAGAAGGAGCTGAAAAAGCGTCATCACATGCAGAAAAAACAATGAAGGTTGTACGGGATTCGATGGGAATGAATTATTTCCTATAGATTCATATGAGAGATAGCGGTTGCAATTACTTTAAACATATTCCAAAAGGCGGCATGACAAAATCAAAATGGTTTTATTGCATCTGAATAAAATAAATTATTAAAAAACGATCGACTAAATGTCTAAAATCAATAAACCAAAACACATAGCTATTGCCGGAAATATAGGTGCTGGTAAAACCACTTTGACAGAATTATTGAGCAAACATTACAAATGGATTCCTCAGTTTGAAGATGTGGATCACAATCCGTATTTAAATGATTTCTATGAAGAGATGCCCAGGTGGAGTTTTAATCTTCAGATCTATTTTTTAAATAGCCGATTAAATCAATTGCTGGAAATTCAAAGAGGTACAGAAACCATTATTCAGGATCGCACCATTTATGAAGATGCCAATATATTCGCTCCCAATTTGCATGATATGGGGTTGATGACAAGCCGCGATTTTAATAATTACTATAGCTTTTTTGAAACATTAAAAACGATGGTAAAACCACCGGATTTGTTGATTTATCTAAATGCATCTGTCCCTACACTAGTGGCGCAAATCCAAAAGCGGGGAAGAGAATATGAAGAAAATATTCGTCTGGATTATTTGAAAAAACTGAACAATTTTTATAATAAATGGATCGAATCGTATAAAGAAGGTCCGCTGTTAATTATCAATGCCGATACAAATAAATTCGCCGAAAATGAAGAGCATCTCGGAGAAATCATTAACCAGATTGATGCGCAGTTGTACGGACTGTTTTAGTTGTTAGCGGTTAGCTGTTAGCTGTTAGCTCTTGGCTGTTAGCGGTTAGCTGTTAGCTCTTGGCTGCTAGCTCTTGGCTGTTAGCTGTTAGCGGTTAGCTGACACCCTCACGCATTTGCCCGGATAATATTCTGATTCTTTTTCATTTGGGAGGGTAGAGGGATCTCTCCTTTTTCAGTAAATAATTTATATAGTAAACCTCTTTTAATCAGGACATTGATATTGTTGTTTTCAATATCAAAATATACGATGGAGTAATAAGTGGGACAATCATGTTGCTTGCATCCACTGGCAGTATAAATTCCTTTTTCTTTTTCAATGGGTGTTTGTACATTCCAGTTTTCCTGGAAATATTGATATTCATTTCCCAAAAGTATAGACAGCCTGTTTACCAATGTGCTGTCTTCAAACATACCTGCTTCTCTGGCAGTTTTTCCATCCCAGTTTTTGATAAAATTCAATGATGTAGAAGGTTTACTATTTCTGGTGATGATGTTTTCTTTTTTTATAAAGGAAGTGTCTGGAATGTCCGCCTGATCGGTTTCAGTGTTTGTTGAATTACAGGAGAAAAATATTAAGGCAGATAGAGAAATCAAAAAGTATCTTTTCATTAGTAAATGTTTTATCCTTTAGTGATGGCTAAATTATAACACAAAGCCCAATAAGAAAATCTTTCTTTTACTTTCAGAATAGAATAACGAAGCAGATCGCCATCAGTTTGGAACACAGAACCATCTTCCCGCTGAAAGTTTTTCAATTATGATTCCTCCCTTAGCAGAGAAATTAATCCTTTCATCTAACCTAAATATTTTTATCTACGGTTTTCCCATAAAAAAAACGGCGTAAAAAAATTACACCGTTTATTAATACTGATTATTTATTGAGATTATATTTTTGGAGCAGCAGCTAAAATCTCTTCTCCTGCATGATCGGCAAATTTTTCAAAGTTTTTGATAAACTGTTGCGCCAAATCTTTTGCTTTTTCATCGTACTCTTCTATATTGCTCCAGGTGTTTCTTGGATTTAAAACTTCTGATGGGACACCAGGGCAACTTTCCGGCATTAATGTTCCAAATACAGGATGCTCTTCGAATTTTACATGATCCAGTTTGCCTTCCATCGCAGCTGTTATCATAGCGCGGGTATAACTCAGTTTCATGCGACTTCCAACGCCATAAGGACCTCCGCTCCAGCCGGTATTAATCATCCATACATGAACGTCGTGCTTCTTCATTTTTTCTCCAAACATCTCCGCGTATTTTGTTGGGTGCAATGGTAAAAACGGAGCGCCAAAACACGCACTGAAAACAGGCTTTGGCTCATTTACACCATCTTCTGTGCCGGCTACTTTAGCGGTATACCCACTGATGAACTGATACATGGCCTGCCCGGGTGTAAGTTTGGCTATCGGAGGAAGAATTCCGTATGCATCTGCTGTCAGCAGAAAGATGTTTTTTGGAATATTTCCAACAGAAGGATGTAATGCATTACTGATATAATCCAGCGGATAACTAACCCGGGTGTTTTCAGTGATTTCTTTGCTTGAAAAATCAATTTTATTTGTTCCCGGAATAAACGTGGTGTTTTCGACCAACGCTCCCGGTTTAATGGCATTAAAAATTTCAGGCTCCTTCTCAGAGCTCAGATCAATGGTTTTTGCGTAACAACCTCCTTCAAAATTAAATACAGAATTTTCCGTCCATCCATGTTCATCATCACCAATAAGTTTTCTATTTGGATCCGCACTCAATGTTGTTTTGCCCGTTCCACTTAAACCAAAGAAGATGGCCGTATCTCCCTCATCTCCCATGTTTGCAGAGCAGTGCATACTGAGCACATTTCTTTCATGCGGCAACAGGAAGTTTAAAATAGAAAAGATTCCTTTTTTGATTTCTCCGGTATAAGCGGATCCGCCAATTAGAATCATTTTCTTTGAAAAATCGACTATAGTGAAATTTCCTTGCCTTGTTCCATCCGTTTCAGGATCAGCAAAAAAGGATGGAGCATGTAGGATATACCAATCTGGGTTAAAGTTTTCCATTTCATTCCCGGTTGGTCTTAAAAACATATTGTATGCGAATAAATTGCTAGCCGGATCTTCATTGATCACACGAATATTTAGACGATATTCCGGATCAGCACAAGCATACGCATCTCTGATCCAGATTTCTTTTTCTTTTAAATGGTCAATCATTTTGTTTAGAAGACCATCAAAATATTTTTTCTCTATTGGCTGATTAAAGGCATTCCAATCAACTGAATTCTCAGTGATGCTATCCTTTACTATAAATTTATCTTTAGGACTACGACCGGTAAATTTTCCTGTTTTAATCACTAATGCGCCTGTGTCATTTAAGTCTCCTTCCTTTCTTTCAACACATTGAGCCACTAATTCTTCCGGCGGCAATTGATAAAAAGTATTCTCGGATGAGGTAAATCCGATGGAGAATAATAAATTTTTTGGAGCAGCAAACATCGTTGGTACTGACATGAAAAATTAATTTTTTATTGATGAGAATATCAAAGTTAGCTAATACATTTTGTGAGGACTTTAAATGAGAACCTTCTAATCAGGCTTTTGTTTTGAGGATCATATGTTTAAAGATGGATTGTTTAATAAAAATGTATATTCATTAGAAAGTATCACTTAAGTGTGATTTATTTTTAAAAACATTAAAAACTTCTTTTTTCTATTGTGTATACTATACGCATAATGACATCACCCAAACAAAAAAAATTATTCCTGTATCTTGCAACTTTAAAATGAATAATTAATGAGATATCTACCGTTAAACCCGGAAATATTTGTTCAAAACAGGAAGAGGTTTATGGACAAAATGGAAAAAAATTCAATTGCTATATTTAATAGTAATGATGAACTCCCTACGAATGGTGACGCCCTTTTCCCATTCGTTCAGAATTCCGACTTACTTTGGTTGTCGGGAATCAATCAGGAAAATACAATGGTTATTTTGTTTCCGGATCATCCGGATCCGAAATACAGAGAAGTGCTGGTGCTGGTAAGACCCAATGAATTGCAGGAAAAATGGAATGGTCATCAGCTTCGTAACCATGAAGCAGAGGAGGTTTCCGGAATGAAAACAATCGTTTTCCTGGATGCATTAGATGGTTTACTTCAGCCATGGATACATCTGGCAGATAATATATATCTGAATTCAAACGAGAACGACCGAAAAGCAAATGTTGTTCCGGTACGGGATTACAGATATGCTGTAGAAATGCGTCAGCGATTCCCGTTGCATCAATTCAAGCGGAGCGCCAAAATTATGCGGGAATTAAGGGCAATCAAATCAGAGCTCGAAATTGAAGTGGTTCAAAAAGCAATTGATATTACAGACAATACCTTCAGACGTTTATTGAAATTTATTAAACCCGGGGTGATGGAATATGAAATTGATGCCGAGATCTGGCATTCTTTTTTATCTCAAAGAGCAACCGGACCCGGATATGGAAGCATCATTGCAAGTGGTGACAATGCACGCACATTGCACTATGTGTCCAATAATCAGGAGTGTAAAGACGGAGATTTGATTCTGATGGATTTTGGAGCGAATTATGGAAACTACAATGCTGATTTATCAAGAACTATTCCGGTAAACGGAAAATTCACTGATCGGCAGAAAGAAGTATATAATGCATGTCTGGATATTCATAAATATTGTGCTTCCATTTTAAAACCCGGAATCACGATCAATGAATACACAGAAAAAGTTGCTGATGAAGCAACAGTTGTTTTTCAACGCATCGGGTTATTAACTGCCGAAGAAGTAAAAAATGAAGACCCCGAAAACAGGGCTTATAGAAAATATTTGTACCATGGGATTTCCCATCATTTAGGATTGGATGTACATGATGTAGGAACCAAAACAGAACCAATCAAACCAGGTATGTTGTTTACAATTGAACCTGGAATCTATATCGAAGAGGAAAAAATGGGCGTGCGGATTGAAAATAATTTTTGGATCACTGAAAATGGAAATATTGATCTGATGAAAAATATTCCAATCACTGTTGAAGAAATCGAAAAGCTAATGGCTAACAGCTAACAGCCAACAGATAACAGCCAACAGCCAACCGCCAACCGCCAACAGCCAACAGCCAACAGCCAACAGCCAACAGCCAACAGCCAACCGCCAACAGCCAACAGCCAACCGCCAATAATAAAAACATCAACCTCTGAACTTCCTTCTAATGAGACATATTCCAAACATCTTCACTCTGCTTAATCTCTTTTTTGGAGGGATGGCAATAATTTTTGCCTTGCAGACGAATACAGTCATCATGTATATCGATCAGCAATTTAACAGTAGTTTTAATATACCTGAAAAATTGACCTGGGCATCTATATGCATTCTAATCGCTGCGGTCATTGATTTCCTGGATGGCTTTGTAGCACGGCTTTTAAAGGCAACGAGCGAAATGGGAAAGCAACTGGATTCTTTGAGCGATGTGGTTAGTTTTGGAGTAGCGCCTTCTGTGATTATTTATCAATTATTACGCTTTAGTTTTGCACGGGAAGAAAATGGTTTGGATGTATCGCTGGCCTATCTTATGCCTGCACTGATAATTGGATGCGCCGCTGCCTACCGGTTGGCTAAATTTAACTTGGCTACTGACCAGCAATATACTTTTAAAGGTGTTCCGGTTCCGGCTATAGGAATTCTGATTGCCTCTTTTCCCTTAATATTGCATTTTAATAGTCTGCCCGAAGTGAATAATCTGATCATGAACAAATGGTTTTTATATGGAAATGTCCTGGTGTTAAGCTGGCTTATGATCAGTAATATTCCGATGATGTCATTGAAGTTTTCAAATGCATCTGTCAAGAATAATTTACCGGTCATTTTGTTAGTTGTGATTACCCTCGTAGCAGCGATATTATTAAAATGGGTCGCAGTTCCCGTTGTTTTTATACTTTATATTTTACTCTCTATCATTAATACAAAAAAAATACAATCGAAATGAATTTTCAAGCTGAAATAAAAATAATGCC
>JBDSBN010000332.1:0-3692 GCA_039921585.1 Ginsengibacter sp.
CAGAGAGCTGGAAAGAAATTGGAAACAGAACCAATTATAAAAAGACAGTGTTGAATTATATTTCCCTTGCTCATAGCTATAACATGAAAACCTTATCCTATAATTTATTATTTGGTGCATTGGAAGATGCTAAAGCTGATGGAGTCAAAGATGAATGGTTTATGTACATGGACAAGAATCATCAAAACAAAGAGATTTTTGCATTACCAAAACCTCCCTTTAAAAGCGATATATTTTTTACTGACCCATCTAATGTGGAATGGCAAAATTATATTGGAGCTAAAACCAAAGAAGCTTTCGAAGTATATCCGTTTGATGGATACCAGGTAGATCAGGTAGGAAACAGGGATAAAAAATTATATGATTATTCCGGCACTCTGATTGATCTGCCGGCAACCTATCGGTCATTTATGGAATCGATGAAAAAGCAGATGCCCGATAAGCTGTTAGTCATGAATGCCGTCACTCAATATGGACAGGAAAAAAGTATTTCTAAATCTCCTGTCAATTTTCTTTATTCCGAAGTGTGGGCTCCTGATGAAGAGTTTAAAGACCTGGCGAGAATTATTCAGGAAAATGACAGATGGAGCAACGACCAAAAAAAGTCTGTCTTGTGTGCCTATATGAATTATGATATTGCCGGAGAAAAGGGCTGGTTCAATAAACCGGGAGTTTTGTTTACTAATGCGGTAATTTTTTCTTTTGGCGGAGCACATCTGGAACTTGGTGAGCACATGTTGGGGAGGGAATATTTCCCCAATAATAATCTTCAAATGACGGCGGATTTAGAAAAAGCAATGATTGTTTATTATGATTTCCTCACCGGGTACGAAAATCTTTTAAGAGATGGCGGAACATTCAATACAGTACTATTAAACTGTACAAATGATAAAATGAAATTAGCGGCCTGGCCACCTCAAAGTGGCCACGTATCTGTTCAGGGTAAAAAAGTTGGAACAAAACAAATATTGCATTTCATCAATTTTGCGAATGCCAATTCTTTTCAATGGAGAGACGCCAAGGGGACACAACCTGCACCGAAAACGATCACAAATGCTATTATTGAAGCGAATATTTCGCAAAAAGTATCCAAAGTTTGGGTTGCCAGTCCGGACATAAATTACGGAATACCTCAAACTCTTGATTTTACTCAAAAGGGAAGCACTTTGACATTTACTTTACCGGAATTGAAATATTGGGATATGTTGGTGATAGAATAAAATAAGTAGGTTATTCTTACCCTTTTAATGAAAAGGATACAACTTGATAATTACTTCTGACAAGAGAAAAAGTCTTTCAAACTTCAGAAGTGTTTCTATTTACTTACATGGAAATATTTGTTCTGACGTTCTTTTATAATAAAAATAATCTTTATAATAAATCCTGTTGAAGAAGGTGCTTCCGGAGATGAATAAATAAGCCTCATTAATCTTCGGGAGCAACTATCAATGCATTTATTTGTAGCCTGATTTCAATAAAAATTTTAATGAAAAGTAGGAGGGTATCACTAATTTGAAAACAGGAATGTAATACGACTTCTAAACATCCTTATAATATTTATTAAGTTTGCCTGACTTTATTTTTAAAATAAATTAACTACTTGGCACCCTCCAGAAATGTTTGGATTAATATATATCAGGGCGATAAAGCTTCCTACGAGGAGGTTTTTGTCTATTATTTTGGTCGATATTGTAACTATGGTAAGAAATTTACGGACAATATTACTTTAATTGAAGATGCTGCCCAGGAAACAATGCTAGCCATCTGGAATAAAAGAGAGGTGATTCCTTCGATCGAAAAAATAGCTGCTTATTTTTACACTTCTTATCGCTTCATACTTTTCAATAAATTAAAACAGGTTAAACTAACGGTGGGTGAGGATCAAATTCAAGATGATCCTCAATTTTCCATTGACCAAATTATTGTAAAAAATGAGTTGGATGCTGAATTGAAATCCCGCCTAAAAACTGCTTTAGCAAATCTCACCGATCGTCAGCGTGAAGCTATCTTCCTAAAGTTTTACGAAGGCCTTTCTTATGATGAAATAGCGACGTTATGAATATTACAACCAAAGCTACCTACAAATTAATGGCAAGGGCATTGGCGATATTGAAAGAAAATTTTGGTCTTTCTACAGGAAGCTTAATAATTTTAATTTCCAGTTTGTTTAATGGGTGATAAAAAGAGCAATTTCTCAATGCTCTGCGATTCTTATTTATAATCCTAAATCCAAAGGGATTATTTAAAAATGGATATTGCTTTTATAAAAAACTATGCGTTTTTCACCAGATTATAAATTCTTTTTTCACTTTTTTTATTTTTCATGGGGTAAAAGCCAAAACTCCGGACACATATAGATACAAATATGCCTGAAAACAATAAATATCACACTTTTTCCGAAGCCGATTTTTTAACGGATGAGTATTTCCAAAGCTGGATTTTTAATCCTGATGAGGAAACGAATCTTTTTTGGAAAAAGTTTATTTCAGATAATCCTCGAAAAGCAGGGGATATTTCGCAAGCAAAACGATTGTTAGAATCAATCGGGTTTAAAGAAGATTTTCCTTCTACGGATAAAGTAAAGGAGTATTTGCAAAAAACGTTAGCTATTATAGAAAATCAAAAAGAGGAAAAATCCGTGGCAAAGATTCGTTCATTTAGGGGGAAATGGTGGGCAGCTGCGGCATCAGTAGTTTTGCTTCTTACAATAGGATATTTTTTCTTTAATACTAAAACTGGTCCACAGGTCGCAAAGGTTTCGCCACCTGTTAAATTGATCAATGATGCAGCACCCGGTGGTAATAAAGCGATCCTCACTTTAGGAAATGGGCAAACAATTATTTTGGATAGTGCCGGCAACGGAATTCTTTCTACGCAGGGAAGTTCTACCGTAACTAAAATGGCTGATGGACAATTAGTTTATAAAGGTGAAAACAAAATTTCAGAAGAAGTTGTTTACAACACGATTTCAACTCCACGTGGTGGTCAATACAATCTCACTCTTTCAGATGGTTCAAGGGTTTGGTTAAATGCAGAATCCTCTCTCCGTTTCCCCGCTTCATTTTCTGGAGATGAACGTAAAGTGGAACTGATCGGTGAAGGGTATTTTGAGATCGCACAAGATGCTGAAAAAGTTTTTAAAGTTTCTGTGAACAAATCTGTTATCGAAGTATTGGGAACTCATTTTAATATCAATGGTTATACGGATGAAAACAACCTGAGAGCAACACTACTACAAGGATCTGTGAAAGTGATTAAAGGAGCAGAAAGTATTGTAATGAAGCCGGGACAGCAGGCAGTTGTCAGCAATTCAACTAACTCTATCACGATAAAAAATAATATAAATGTGGAAGAAGTGATTGCTTGGAAAAACGGATTATTTCAATTCGATGATACAGAAATTAAAGAGGTGATGCGGCAGATAGGCAGATGGTATAATTTGGAGGTAGAGTTTGAAGGAAATGTACCAGACAAAAAAATCACAGGTAAAATTTACCGGAATGTGCAAGTTTCCAAGGTTCTTAGAATTATGGAAGCATTGAAAATTCAGTTTAAAATAGAAGGAAAAACGATTGTTGTTACCAAATAAAACGGAAGATTAGGGCAACTAAAAACCGGAAGCGTTTGCAGCACTTCCGGCACATGTAAGTTGTCATGAATAGAATCGGCAAGATTGCTAATTATTTAAACTT
>JBDSBN010000333.1:0-4278 GCA_039921585.1 Ginsengibacter sp.
TCCATCCAAAACTGGAAGGAATAACATATACATTATCGGCCTTTTCTAAAATGCCATAATCGATTGAAATACTTCCACAAATTGGATAAATTAAATCAATTGCTTCTTCCTCTTTTGAGGTAGAAAATGCTTTCCTGGCACCATAAAAAAGTTCGTGCATTTCCGGAAGATATTTTTCAAAAGAAGCAATTATACTTTTTGTCCTCCAGACAAATATGCCTGCATTCCATAAAAAGTCACCACTAGCTAAAAAGGTTTTGGCCAATTCTAAATCTGGTTTTTCTGTAAATGTTTTTACTTTAAAAATGTTTGCATCTACACCAGGTTCACTGTATTGTATATAGCCGTATCCTGTATTAGGTTGGAAAGGTTTTATACCCAGGGTGACAAGTGCATTATTTTTTTCTGTAAAACCAAGGGCTTCCAGGCTCACTTTTATAAATGAAGTATTATCCAAAATAAGATGATCGGCTGGTGCACAAATCAGATTTGCCTCAGGATTTAATTCCTGTAGTTTATAGGATATATAAGCAATACAGGCTGCTGTATTTTTCCGCGAAGGTTCACAGAGTATATTATCCAGATGAAGGTCCTGTAGTTGCTCGCGGACAATTTCTTTGTACTGATCTGAAGTCACAACATATATATTTTCTACAGGAATAAATTGTGCAAAGCGGTCAAATGTTGCCTGAATGAGTGTTTTGCCCGTGTTTAGAATATCCAGAAATTGTTTTGGATAATCCTGGCGACTTACGGGCCAAAATCTGCTTCCTATTCCTCCGGCCATGATGGCGACATATGTGTTTGAATTCATTTGTTACAATAAGTTTTAATTTTGTTTAATCTGCTATCATATCCATCTTACAGTAATATAGAGATGGTTGCAGTATTTTAATTTATCTTAATAGTATAAATTTAAATGATTCCTTCCCGAACAAGATCGTGCAGATGGATAATTCCTACGTATTTTTCATTTTCTGTGACAACTAGTTGAGTTATATTCATCTCTCTCATCAGATGCAATGCCTGAACAGCAAGTTCATTCCGGTCGATTGTTTTTGGATTTTTTGTCATAATATCTTTTGCTTTAACGCCGGATTTGTATAAATCATTTTCCAACATTCTTCTCAAATCACCATCTGTGATGATACCCACAATTTTTTCTTGCTCATTTAAAACAACAGTAACGCCCAGCCGTTTTTTTGTAATCTCAATTATGGCGTCTCTCAATTCTGAATCTGCAAGTACTTCCGGTTTTTCATTATTTATAAACAAATCGGAAACATGTAGATACAATTTTTTCCCTAAGGTACCACCTGGATGGAATTTTGCAAAATCTTCAGCCGTGAACCCTCTTAGATTCATTAAACACACCATTAATGCATCACCTATTGCTATCTGAGCTACAGAACTGCTGGTTGGAGCTAGATTGATGGGACAGGCTTCAGAAGATACGGTGGAGTTAAGTAATATATCCGCACTTCTGGCGAGGTAACTATTTATATTTCCACAAAGAGCAATGAAAGGATTTTTAAAATTTTTTATAATCGGTACCAAGACTTTTATTTCAGGGCTATCACCACTTTTACTGATGAGCATGACGACATCCTCGCTTTGAACAATTCCTATATCTCCATGTATCGCATCGGCGGCATGTAAAAATAATGCCGGTGTGCCCGTACTATTTAGTGAGGCAACAATTTTTTGGGCTACGATGGCACTTTTTCCAATACCACTTACTACAACGCGTCCTTTGCAATTAAAAATAGTATGTACTGCTTTTTCAAAATCTTCATTGATATATTGAAGTAAATCATTCAGGGCGCTTGCTTCTAAAGAGATGGTTTCTTTTGCAGTTGTGATTATATTTTTTATCATGGAAAATATAAATAATAGTTCATCGAAATTAAAATTACTAAAGGTAGGAATACATAAATATGCAAACCTACTTGAAAAGCATGAGAGCACAATTTGCTAATAATGATCCATTAATAAGTTTTTTACGAAAAGCGGCAATTATCCCTTGAATGGACTATAATGTTAAAATGATGATAAGTTCTCATTTTAAGATTCTTTTGAATTAACTTTGAAAGCACCGAAAACACCTATTTAAAAAGAATAAGTAAGTTCATATAAATCCATGTCTACTACTAACACGAAATCTAAGAGTACGAAAAGCACCTCAAGAAGTAAAGCGTCTAAAACAACCACAAATCCTCTGCTAAAAGAAAATCTTCAAAAACATTTTGGTTTTGATTCATTTAAATATCCGCAAGAAGAAATTATTAATAGCGTTTTAGCTGGTAAAGACACATTTGTTATCATGCCAACGGGCGGTGGCAAAAGTTTATGTTATCAATTACCCGCAATCATTAGTGAAGGGTTTGCAATTGTGGTATCTCCTTTAATAGCTCTGATGAAAAATCAGGTTGATCTGGTGAGAGGCTATAGCAGTACTGATAATATTGCCCATTTTTTAAACAGTACTCTCAATAAGGGACAACAAAAAGTAGTTCGGGATGATTTGATATCCGGTGATACGAAATTACTTTATGTGGCTCCTGAAACACTAACGAAGGAAGAGAATATTGAATTTTTTAAAGGATTAAATATTTCTTTTTTTGCCGTGGATGAGGCCCATTGTATTAGTGAATGGGGACATGATTTCAGGCCGGAATATCGACGGTTGAAAGAAGTGATGGAACTAATAAATCCAACTATTCCTATTATTGCTCTTACGGCGACTGCTACTCCTAAAGTGCAAAATGATATCGCTAAAAATCTGGGTTTAAGAGATCCAGAAATTTATATTTCCTCTTTTAATCGTGCTAATCTCTATTATGAAGTAGTACCAAAAGTTAAGAAGGACCTTGCCATAAAGAGTATTGTAAAATTTATATCTCAAAACAAAGGCAAGAGCGGGATTATTTATACGCTGAACAGAAAAACTACGGAAGAATTGGCTTCTATGCTCATGGCAAATGGTATTAAGGCAGTGGCTTACCATGCAGGGTTGGATGCGAAGCTTCGCTCTCAAAGACAAGATCAATTCCTTGGAGAAGATATTCAGGTGATTGTCGCTACAATCGCCTTCGGAATGGGCATTGATAAACCGGATATTCGTTTTGTCATTCATTATAACATTCCTAAATCTATTGAAAATTATTATCAGGAAACAGGAAGAGCGGGACGGGATGGATTGGAAGGAAAATGTCTATTATACTATTCTCATAAGGATGTAGCCAAATTAGAACATCTCATGCGTGATAAATCGCTTAGTGAAAGAGAAATTGGTGCACAGCTTATAAATGAAACAGTTGCTTATTCTGAAAGTGGGGTTTGCAGGCGGAAGATTTTAATGAATTATTTCGGAGAATCTTATCTTCAGGACAATTGCGGGGGGAAATGCGATAATTGTAAAAATCCAAAAGAACTTCAGGAAGCAAAAGCGGAATGTTTGATCGCTTTGAAGGCTATTAAAGCTTTAGGTGAACGTTTCCCGATAACCTATACGATACCTGTTATTCTGGGTAATCTGAATCCGCAAATTAAAATGTACAGGCATGAGGAGTTACCTGTATTTGGTACAGGAAAAGATCAGGATGAGCATTTTTGGAATTCCCTGATCAGGCAATTGATCCTGGAAGAATTGCTTCAGAAAGATATTGAAGATTATGGCGTTTTGAAACTAACTAAAAAAGGAGAGGCTTTTATAAAAAAACCTGTTTCATTTAAAATGGCTTTAAACCATATTTACGAAACGGATGGTGAAGAAGAAGAAGAAGACGGTGAAGATGGTGCAGAAGAAGTTGCTTTGGATACTAAACTAGCAGATATGCTGAAGGATCTTCGTCAGCAAGAAGCTAAAAAACGCAATTTGCCACCCTTTGTTATCTTTTTAGAGAACAGTTTGAACGATATGGCTACTTTATACCCAACTACTCTTAAAGAGCTGGAAAAGTGCCAAGGTGTAAGTGTTGGTAAAGCGATGAAATTCGGACGTCCATTTGTGAATATGATTGCACAATATGTGGAAGAGAATAATATTGAAAAGCCGGATGAGTTTGTTATGAAAAGTGTGGTGAATAAAAACAGCAATAAGGTGTTTATTATTCAGAACGTAGATAAGAAAATGCCTTTAGAAACAATTGCTAAAGTAAGATCGCTAAAAATTGAAGAACTTCTGGAAGAAATGGAAACAATTGTAGCAAGTGGAACCAAGTTAAACATTGATTATGCGATAGAGGATATGATGGAAGATTATGAAAGTGAAGAAAT
>JBDSBN010000334.1:0-8844 GCA_039921585.1 Ginsengibacter sp.
TTCATATAATACCGCAACATCCTCCTCCGAAAAATGTAAAAGTTTTTGCAGGGAGCTGGTCTGACTTCCTTTTTGTAAACGATAGGTTGCTTCGTGCTTTTCCAGAAAAAATCCACATATCTCAAGCGTTTCCAAATATCGGTAAGCAGTGCGCTTGGAACATTCTAATTTCTCCAGGATCTCCTTTACAGTAAATCTTCTGTTACCAGATAGTAACATCAATAAACGTAAAAGCCTTTGCATTTTTTTCTGATCCATATCATTGATTTTATGGTTCCACTATTTCTACACAGCCCATACCCTGAGCATTATACACCCCAACTCCTGCATTTAAAATGAGTTCTGCCACAGTCTTTTTTCCTGTTATTTCTAATAGAAAATTATTGTATCCACGGATTTTGGTTTGTTCTGGAGTATCCGCCTTAATGGTCATCAAACGGGATTTCGGAGGGTTTTTAAAAAACATCACCCGCACAAATGCATTGTCCATAAGATAGTCAGCTTCGGGCTTTTCATATATAGAACGCACTTTCTCCTGCCAGTTTAACCAGATCATTTCTTCAAAACGATCCTCCTCAGGAGACAAAAAAATATAGTTTCCTTTTTCATTTTTAATGCCGCATACAACGGGCGAAAGCGGTTTCAGCACAACCTTTACTTCCTCTTCTTCTTTCAAACCTTTTATTTTGTCATCCACCACTTCAACGTTTTGTATTGTAAAAGCTGTTTTACTTTCCTTATCTGCAATCACAAACTGTTGCGATTTAAAAAGCCCTTTAATAAACGTTTCCGCGGCACGTGGTAAATGAAAACAAACAATCATTTCCGCTTTGGAAGACAGAAGAAGCAACCGATCTCCCATGATTTTAAAGGGTATATTCAAATCAGAAAATGAGAACATTTTAAATCCTCTTCCATATCCCTTCTTATGTAAGAATTGAGAATA
This sequence comes from Ginsengibacter sp., assembly GCA_039921585.1. Lineage (GTDB taxonomy): Bacteria > Bacteroidota > Bacteroidia > Chitinophagales > Chitinophagaceae > Ginsengibacter. The sequence goes on from JBDSBN010000334.1 coordinate 947, forward strand.
TTCCTGATCCGCTCTTTGTAGAATTTTATATATAGCCGCTGATACCGGGTATTGATAATTCACCGGAATAGTGGAGTTCTCCTTTTCAGCATAAAATGTTAGTCGGATTCTCATTAGAAGCTTGTTTAAAGATGTTTGTCTGGCTAACTAAAGATATATATAATTATCATAATTATAAAATTATATTGATTTAGAAGAATTTACCAATCAGGTTCACAGCAAATGCACCAATTATAATTATCTTCCTCTTACAAATTGTTTATCTACACTACATAGATGTTATCCAAGTTGTTGATTCTGCCGACGTGGACGTCGGCAATCCCCAGGACTTTAGCTGAAAAGATGGAACCTCAAAAATGATAATATTCAATGAAAAAAGGTCGTTTTAATGAAAAACATTAAGGTCTAAATATTTATATTCCACCTTCTTCACAAGCCCAGTCAAATTCACAAACAATTCTTTCAAACTCCTCCCCTATCTTCTCCAGCAAGAATTTTATTCTTTCCAATAACAACTCCGCATCCTCTGCACATACCTCAAAGGAATCTTTATACCGCGCATGGATATACGCTTTTTGAAGAGTCTGAAATAGCCTGATCTCACTATCTGTATCCCTGGGAAAAAGGTTAAATACTTCTATACTAAATCTTCTCGCCATCCGCATCAGTTTATGCAGATTATGGGTTTGTACCCGGAATTGCATGAGTGGCTGCAATAGGGAATTCAGCCCATGTTCCGCAGCCTGATGCAGCATAAAACCACAAAGGGAATATTCATGCTGCTCAAAATAATGGATGGCACCAATAAGAAATCCATTTGCTTTTTCCAGGATAGCTTTATGCGTTTGGTCCAACTCTTTCCATCCCGGAAGATTATGACTGGCAGGCGGGGTTTCTATTTCTACTCTACCGGCATCATAAATCAGTCTATCCGGAATACAAAAAGTGGAGAAGAAATAATTCCCGTTGAGCATCAGGGCATTTACTTTACTTAATTTAAAGACAGAATTAAAAACAGGAACGGTATCAGTACTTCGATTTTGTATCAGGCTTTCAAATTCCTCAATAGGCCGGTTTCGGGTGTCTTTTACCAAAATCAGAAGATCATACTCATCTCCCAATCCGGCAGGTTGCAAAGGAAAGCTTCCAAGAAGATAGATCTTTTCAACATCCATGGAGTTTTTTATAATGTTGATTACAGAATCTAACGGGCATTCCGGTTCATTAAATTCTGTAATGATTTTTTCATCTGCATACTTAGTTGTGGAAATATCATTTCGTGTTTCGGCACTTTCCTGCTCTTTCAGGAGTATCAGATTAGCCGCTTCAATAACGCAAACGATCTCCTCATAAAATGAAAAACATTCTGAATGATCCAGGAGAATATCCGTGTCTTCTTCCCGGCAATACCATTTTAACAACTGCCAAAGATAAAGGCGGGCATATGGCAAATCATACCGTTTAAAGAATTCTTTAAAAACTCCCATTGGATTTTTGACCTGATTGCTTTCTAAATAAAGGGGTAAATGATGATGAGGTTCATAATCACAGCTTATCATAAAACGATTTTTAGAGATTAATAATAGACATCGTATTTATCGGGTACGTTTTAAATGCTCTGTTGCCCGGTTTATAATTTAATAAGCGAGCGATTCTTCAGTGTTTCGCCTATATGGGTCACTTCTCTTACATCTATTAAATGAGCAGCTTCAATTAGTTTTACAAGATGAAAATAAGTAACTAATCTGTCCAACATCAAACAACCTCTTGCGGGAGTAAGAGCAGTATCTGTAATCAATTCCAGATCGCGTATCCATTTTTCCAAATCCTGGTATTTAAAAAACTTTCTAAAAACCTGATAAGGATTACAAAATTCTTCAAGGGCCAGACTACGTGGAAAATCGGTCCATTCGTTAGAAAATTTATAATGACTGCAATAATATTTTTTATTAAATACATCAACCTTGAGGACTTTAACGGAGCCCTTCTTTTTATCCTTTAAAACATACGCCGCCCTAATCAGAGAATCAATAATTCTCATGTACAGGTACACGTCAGCCGGAGGTTTCCCTTTGTAGATTTTATCAGATTCCGCATAAAATAATAACTTTTTTATTACGCTGCGGAAATGATACACTTCTGCATGCGAAAAAAACTCCGCAACAACCTGGTAAGGATCTGTAATGTCCTTGTCAAACCAGCGTTGAGTATTGAATATATCTGTGGGTAGTTTTTGTTCCATAATTCATCTTTTTTAAAGTTTAATTTTCTTTAACTACAAAGTACTTGCCCTCCGACTCTGTAAGAAACATTTTCGCACTGTAAAAAACATCCTTCATCCTGTATTTTACAGGGGTATTTTTCCTACATTTATAAATATGAATGATTCATTTTTTAACGCTTAAATTTGAGCCATGACAAATACAGATGCCATGCAAAAGCAAATACATGAGGGCCGAAATATCAAACGCTTCCGCGAAATGCTGGGTATCAAACAAGATACTTTGGCTTATGAGTTGGGCGATGATTGGAATCAGCAAAAGATTTCTTTGCTCGAGCAAAAAGAAACGATTGACCCTGCCCTGCTACAACAAATTTCCGATGCATTAAAAATACCGGCAGAGGCGATACAGAATTTTGATGAGGAGCAGGCGGTGAATATTATTTCTAATACGTTCGATAATGGGGCAATCGGCTATCAAAAAAATGAGAATTGCACTTTTGATCCTATTGATAAAATCGTTCAACTTCACGAAGAAAAGATTGCACTTTATGAAAGAATGTTGAAGGAGAAGGATGAAATGATGGCGAGGTTGGAGAAGTTGATTGAGGGAAACAAATAATATCTGAACCATGATTTTTTGATTAGATGATTACCATGAAAGAAATCAAAACAATCAGAAAAATCAAATGAATCACAGTTCAGACAAAATAATACTAGCCGCAGCAATGAGTTCCGGAGGTACGACTTCTCTTGTAACAATGGAATTTATTCCGTTGCTAATGATCCACAGATATAATACACCAGCTTATAAGTATGCAATCAAATCTAAGTTTCCGGCATGTCAGCTTCAAAAAACTTGTTTTCGCTGCGAAAAAATCAATTCTTGGGAAGATATAAACTACAGGAAGGTGCAGTTTTTTTGAGAAATGGATCATACTGCAGATTAACTCTTTCGTTTATCAGGAATGATCAGAGAAGCCACCACCCCTCCAATCAAGGCAACAGATATCACGGTCAACGATAGCCATTCTGGAATTTCCAGGTAATGCAAGAAGAGCATCTTCAAACCCACAAAAGACAGTATTGCCACTAAACTGTAATTGATAAATCTGAATTTTTCCAACATTCTTGAAATCAAAAAATACATGGACCTTAATCCCAGTATAGCCAAGATATTGGAACTAAAAACAATAAAGGGGTCGGCAGTAATAGCCAAGATAGCAGGTATACTGTCCAGGGCGAATAACACATCCGTCAATTCAATAATAACCAATGCTACAAATAGAGGAGTGGCAGCTGTAACCCCCATCCGTTTTATAAAAAAATCATGCCCGTGCATCAAGGTTGTTATGGGATATATTTTTTTGATCTGTCTGAATACAAAAGATTTCTTTGGATTAAAATTATGCTCATCACCCTTAAGCATTTTAAAGGCGGTATAAAGCAAGAAGATTCCAAAAACGTAAATAATCCATTCAAATTTGTTGATCAGCGCCACTCCGAATATAATCATGACTCCCCTAAATACGATTGCACCCAAAATTCCCCAAAATAGCACCCTATGTTGGTAAATTGCAGGTATTTTGAAAGAGGAAAAGATGACTGCAATAACAAAGACATTATCGATACTTAGAGAAAGTTATATCAGATAACCCGTGATATATTTTAATACGGCATTGTAGGGTGTGAGTTCCGTGGGGTTTTCAACATAATTATTGGAGAACAACCAATAAATAACTCCGCTAAAACTAAGCGCAACTGTGACCCAAACAGTAGTCCACATACCCGCTTCCTTGGTTTTGATCACATGATCATTTTTATGAAAAACCCCGAGGTCTAATGCCAGGAAGATAGTAATTAACGTAAGAAATAATATCCACACCCACATCTTATATTAAATTTTAAAATGAAGTTTAAATTAAACATGAAAAAAAACATAACAATCAGAAAAATCAAATGAATCACAGTTCAGACAATTAGCATCAACCATTTAACCCTTCAATAATGAAATAATTAATTACTTAACAAATATATTAGTCTAAAATCAGAAACCCCGCTCGAACAACAGAACCTCGAAACATTATGCCAACTGCGGCAATGAATACCGGAGGTACAATTTATTTTATAAGTAACTACTGACTGAAGTCAATAGTTATAAAATGAACCATGCCTACGGCATTCACTTCAAAATAAAGAATATGTAAGCTAACTTAATAATCTAAACAATACCATGACGAAACGAATGGAATGTTTTTAAATATGCAATCACGTCGAAGTTTTCGGCAAAAATCTTAAATCACATTTGCCTAAATCAGAAAACCCCATTGGCACAACCGAACCTCCAAATTATTATGCTAAATGCGGCATGGAGTACCAGAGGTACGATCCATTTTGTAAGAAGCTACTGACTGAAGTCAGTAGTTACAAAATGGACCATGCCTACGGCATTCACTTCATTACTAAGGATGTGTAAGCTTATGAATTGATCTAAACAAGTCCGCACAAAGACAAAACGAATGGATAGGCTGAAAGGTATAAACACATCTGTTTAATCCGGAGATGTGGTTAAAAGGAGACAAATAATATCTGAACCATGATTTGTTGGATTACCTTGATTACCATGAAGAGTGATCAAGCTAATCATAAATATCAAGTGAATCATGGTTCAGACAAAGAGCATCCAACCATTCAACCCTTCAATAATTCAATAATCACTCCTCCCCACCCCCATACCGTGCATTTATAACCCCCGCAGCCATAAATGCCGGCATATCAATTTCTGATATTATCTGACCAGAAGATTGATAATAAATCAAGCGGCCTGCAGTAACTATCAGGCTTCTAGGCGGCATTGCTACATGAAAATTAAATTCCATAGCAGGTATTTCGGTGTCGTTATAAGGAATGATGATGGAATGAGTTTCGTGACTGGTATGATCTCCGCCCGGCAACTGGCAACCGGAAACGGATAAGATGAGTTTCACAGAAACCGTTTTGGCTGGTGCTGTAATTTCCTTAGAAGGAGTAAATGCATTTATATTTACCTGGATTATATCTTCGAACTGACTGATATGCAAAGGCGCTTTAAACCTGGTGTAGAATCCTTTATCCTCAACAAAAGCAAGGTCGCTAATAAAGGGAACATCATCCGTTGGCTCCAGGCTACCAATATCCGATTGTGCAAGCCATTTTGCAATGGCTCCGGAAATCCAGCTTTGGGCACTCCTATCTTTAGGAAGCGGCATAACTTCCTGTAAGCCGGCGCGTAAGCCCCGTCCGGCCTTTGCTGCAATCCCAAAATTTAGCCCTCTTTTCATGGTAGCATCTGTCTGCTGAATGCTTTTTCTTTTTGTGCGGACGCAGTCTTTGCCCATTCGCCTGTAAAAAACCAGGTTCTCCAATGAACCGCTGATAGAAACATCTAATAATTTTGACATCAGGTATTATTTTAAAATGTTAACCCTTCGTTCTTTACCAATTCCTTTTGTATTCTGATAAAGATTGCCATCTACTTGGCTCGCTTCCACTGCGTTCCCACTGCGTTAATTTTACGCAGTGGGAACGCAGTGGATCCCTATCAATAACGTAGGAGGTATTTATTTATTATATGTAACGTAAATTATGGGATAAATATTGAATGGTTTTGCAACACACAAAAGGGATGGAAATGCCTCGCAGGTTGGAATCATAGTAAAACTTCTGGTTCAGGTACGTATTGTCCACGCACTTAAAGAGGATAGATAAAAAACAGATTCTCTTAGTAAAAAAATTGATTTAAAAATGATGATACGGGACAGGCACAAATAAATTTCTTCAATTGGTGGAGACATGAACCACGGAAGAGTCACTATTGGCAGAAACAATAATTTCGTTAATAGTGATATCTGCGTTGAACAATATGCAACTTGTTATCCCTGTATTTTATAATCTTGGCGGCTGTAATGACGATTGATCAAAACGCAAAGCTCAACCCTCTCCGTGTGTCTACACGCACCAAAAGTTGATTGTTATAATAACCTTTTCAAACTCTTGACTTGGTTCGTGACATCCGAAAAAATTCTTTGGTTTGTGCTCCCTCAGAGTTTAATAGACAATTGCAATTTTCCTCCGAAACCAACTTCCACGATTTTTTGAAGCGTTGAGATTCTAACCTCTTTAATATTGTTCTCAATCTTAGAAATATAGGATTTTGTCGTTCCAACCTTTTCAGCAAGTTGCTCCTGTGTCAATCCCTTTTCAAGTCGGGCTTCATGAATTAAAGCGCCGATTTTGAAGTTCTGATATCCGGATTCAAGTTGTTAACGTTTCTCTGTTCCACTAACGCCATAATGTTTGTCTTTGAACTGCTCAAGAGTCATAATGATATTTTTTTTAGTGTTACTCATAGTTTTTATTTTTTTTACTTGTATCCGTGATTGCTTTGCAATTCATATTCTTTCTTTATTTTAAGTGCTCTTTCAATTTCTTGATTAGGTGTCTTTTGCGTTTTCTTCTGAAAACCATTTGCTAATACAATCAATTTTTCTTCGTCAAAAAAACAAAATATTCGAAAAATGTCGCTTGCTAATTTTACCCGAATTTCGTACAAGCCATCTTGCATGTGTTGAAGATAAGTTTCAGGAACCCTGTCAATTTCCTCAATCAGGTCAAGAGTCCAATAATTTTGTCCTTTACCTTTGGGCGTTGCTTTACGAAAAACTCCTCAAAGTAATGTTTATAAGTAATGACAGTTCGGAATTTCTGATTTTTCTCCACCGGACAAAGATATGATCAGTTGCCTTAAAGTGCAACTTTTATTTTCACTCCTTCTGGATTTGTCGTTCGTGAAAATAGGAACCAGGGTACGCGCCCGCAAGAAATGTAATATTTATCAGTTTAAATTCTACCGAAACACTACGAAATGAAAGGATAGGTTATAAATATTAAAATGTAGGGTATTATACGAATAGGCTGTCAGGCATTTGGCGTACTCCCGAAAAACAGGACAATCTATATCTTTATGTCAATTCCATATTCTAAATGCGGAAAACTCCTGGGAACTAACATGAGGTGTACCACTTATAATCAATACAAATTCACTTCTTCCTTATCCCATTCTACTTTTACTTTTTGGGAAATAAGTGAATCAATAGATTTTCCGCAATAATCCGGTTGAATAGGAAGTTGCCTGCTATACCGGCGATTGATCAAAACGCAAAGCTCTACCTTTTTCGGTCTCCCAAAAGAAAGCATTGCATCCAGGGCTGCGCGAATCGTTCTTCCTGTATAAAGCACATCGTCAATTAAAATCACTTTTTTATTTTCAATGGAAAAATTGATCGTGGTTTGATTCGCTTCGTGAAGTTCGCTTCGAATATCATCACGATAAAATGTAATATCTAACTGACCATAAGGAATTTTCACCTCCGGCCGGATCTTTATCAATTGATCAACAATTTTGTTGGCTAAAAATATTCCCCGCGGCTGTAACCCAATAATAACCACCTCTGACAAATCTTCAAAATTCTCAATGATCTGATAAGCCAAACGCTCTATGGTTATTTGAAGCTGATATTTATTTAATAATGTCTTCATTTTAGGGGTCAGGTTTCAGGTTTCGGGTTTCAGGTTTTAGGATTCAAGTTATGCATAAGTCTTTACTAATTAGTACAGTGTTTTCCCTTAAACGCGAAGC
>JBDSBN010000335.1:0-7558 GCA_039921585.1 Ginsengibacter sp.
TATTTTTATCTTCTTTTAATTAAATCTGCCTGTACCAGATTGATGAATTCATTTCTGGTAGATTGCTTTTCAAATTCGCCAGTGAAAGCGGAAGTAGTTGTTACAGAATTTTGTTTTTGAACGCCAAGCATCATCATACATAAGTGTTCAGCTTCTATAACTACTGCCACTCCCAATGGGTTTAATGTTTCATCAATAGCTCTTAAAATCTGGTGAGTAAGCCGTTCCTGCACATGCAATCTCCGGGCAAACACATCCACCACTCTCGCCACTTTACTTAAGCCAGTGATCCAGCCGTTGGGAATATATGCAACATGCGCTTTGCCATAAAATGGAAGCATATGATGTTCGCACATACTATACAATTCAATATTTTTCACAATGATCATTTCACTGACATCTTCATGAAATTTAGCTGAATTCAAAATTTCGTGAGCATCTATATGATATCCTTGTGTGCAGTACTGAACAGCTTTGGCCATGCGTTCCGGGGTTTTTACAAGTCCTTCCCGGTCAGGATCTTCCCCAATCAAAGTAAGGGCTTCACGGTAAGTTTTCATCAGACCTGCGGTAACTTCTTCGTCGTACTGTTCAATTTTTTTGTAACCCATAAATTGTTTTATTTATTTAAGCAGGAAACTCAACAAAATTTCTAGGAGTTTCGTAAAGTCGTACCTGTAGATCCATTTTAGAATCTATATTTTTTCGCAGAATATCATAGATAACCACTACGATATTTTCTGCTGTTGGATTTAAATCTTTAAATTCAGCCACATCAAGATTTAGATTTTTATGATCAAATCTTTCAATGATTTCAGCCTTTATGATATCGCTCAGGACCTTTAGATCAATGACAAAACCTGTATCCTTATCAGGTACTCCGGAAACCTTTACTTCCATTTCATAATTATGGCCGTGATAATTTGGGTTATTACATTTACCAAAAACTTCCTGATTTTTATCCATAGCCCATGCGGGATTATGGAGCCGATGGGCGGCATTAAAATGTTCTCTTCTATAAACGGAAACCTTTCTACCCATAATAAATAATATAAAGCATGTGAATAATTATTCTCCGAAATACTCTACAAAGATTCGGGGAGTTTCATACAATTTAATACAATGCAAATGTACGGAAGCAGGCAGATGAGGTTGCAATTGTTGCCAAATACCTATTGCCAGGTTTTCTGTAGAGCACATTTTATCCTTTAAAAAGTCAACATCCACATTCAGGTTTTTGTGATCAATTTTTTCGATAACGTGTTCGTTGATTAGTTGGCTCAGCGATTTAACATCGAATAAAAATCCTGTATCAGGATTTACCGGACCTTTAAGAGTTACATGAAGTTCATAATTATGACCATGCCAATTTTCATTAGCACACTTCCCAAATACAGCTTCATTTTTTTCTTTATCCCAATTGGGATTAAATAATTTATGAGCCGCATTAAAATGTTCAACCCGTGTTAGATAAACCATTCCTCAATAATATTTTTTTGCAAAGGTAAACTGTCTAATCAAAATAAACCCTTAAATGATTCAATGAATCAAAATTTGATGACGTTATAAATGAATAGAAGATTTTTACGATTCCTATTTCATGTTTCTATGAATAAATTGAGCTATTTCCCTGGTTCTCTGATTGATGAATTTCTTATTACGGAAAGTCTTAACCCAACGTACAGGCTTTAGCGAATTTGTCAAAAAAAGTTCATCAGCCTCCAGAATATCTTGTATCCGTATTTCCTTTTGAAGTATTTGAAATTCAGGAAAGGGGAGATTTTCAATGAGCCATCTTCTAATCACACCTGCGACACAACCTTCCGATAAAGAAGGTGTATAAATAATGTTGTTTTTTATTATAAATACATTTGCAATTGCAGACTCGCAAATCCGGTCATGAGAATTTAAAACCAGGCATTCATCAAGCCCATTTTCTTTGGCATACAATTGAGCCATGACACTATAGAGATAATTATTGGATTTCAAGTTGGAAAACGGATCACAGCTTTTTTTTGTACCCGTAAATACATCCATCTTTAAACCGGCCTCATTAAGGATTAAAGTTTCTTCTATTGGCCATGCTTCGAGAATGTAATTGACTATGCCTTTCTTATCAGGCATTGAATCACCTTCCCTAAATGCCATTAAACGAATTCTGGCAGTAGCCTGAATTTTATTTTTTAAAAGAAGTTGCTCAATCTTTTGGTAAAAGAAATTGTCGGTAAAACCTTTATCTAAAGGAAGCTTAAGCAAATCGAGGCCCGATCGGAATCTGTCAAAGTGAAACGATTTGTTCACGATGGTATTTTGTTGCGCCCTCATCGTTTCAAAAAGTCCATCTCCATACATCAGAGAACGATTTCCAGTGCTTATAACAGGAGTACCTGCGCGAAAAAACTCATTATTGTAAATAAAAAAAAGCTCATCCATCTTTAAATATGAATGAGCAAAATAAGGTTCCTATTTGAATAATAAAAATTAATCTTCCTCGAGCAGGAGATTGTTTTTCACTGCAAACATGATCAATCCGGCAGTGCTTTTGGTGCCGGTTTTAGTTTTCAGTTTATCTCTGATGGATTCGATCGTGCGTGGACTCAGTTCCACTGCTTCTGCAATTTCTCTGGTTGTTTTCTCTTCACACATCAATCTTAAAATTGTTACCTCTTTATCAGTCAACGAAGCATCATCCTGTGCTAATTTAAACGGAGATGCAGTATTTTTTTGCCTCAGATTATTAAGTAATGCCTTATTTGTAAGGGCATTAAAGAAAAACTCCTGTTGATGACATGTTTTTATTGCTTCGTAAATTAATTCCGCATCAGAAGTTTTTACCAGGTAACTGTTCGCTCCAAGTTCCATTAGTTTAGTAATCACACTTTGATCATCTAAAAGAGTCAGCATAATTACTTTAATATCAGGATATAACTTTTTTATTTCGGGTAATGTTGCTATTCCATCCATTACCGGCATTTGAATATCTAACAAAATCACATCTGGTTGAATTCCCTTTAGCATCGTTAAAAGGTGAGCTCCATTATCAGCTTCTGCAATTACTTTAATATCTTTTTTTGTGGAAAGAGCTGTTTTTACTCCTGCCCTGTATAACACGTGATCATCTACAATCATTACATTGATCACCTCATCACTATCTAGTTTCATTGGATTTTAATTAAATTGATTTTGATACCCTGTAAAAGTCAGCATAATTTATCAGAACAAAAACAGTGTTATCACCCTTTATTTACCATCGTAAATATACGCCTTACAAAGGTTGAATTACTGTAAAGGAATTCCTTCTACAATTAATTCAATCCATATATAAATATATACATAATGAAAGGAGTAAAAGGGAATTCCAAATAAATAGCAATAATTGAATCAGGACTTCAAATTCGTTTGTATCAAACGCTATTTTTTCTTTTGACTTTTTGGAGCGAAGATGGCAAACATTCTTCTACCCTCAAGCTTAGGCATGCTTTCAAGGGTGCCTACTTCTACCAAACGTTCTGCAAATTTTAGCAAAAGTAATTCTCCGCGTTCTTTAAACATAATAGCTCTTCCTTTAAACTGTACATAGGCTTTTACCTTGTTACCGTCTTTCAAAAAGTTTTCTGCATGTTTTGTTTTAAATTCAAAATCATGTTCATCTGTATTAGGTGTGAAGCGAATTTCCTTAATTTCGGAAACTTTACTTTTAGCCTTCATATCCTTTTCACGCTTCTTTTTCTCGTAAAGGAATTTATTGTAGTCGATCACTTTACATACCGGGGGATCTGCATGCGGAGAAATTTCTACCAGGTCTAATTCAAGATCGCTTGCAATTTTTTGTGCTTCTGCTATTGGATAAACGCCGACTGTTATGTTTTCTCCCACAAGACGCACCATAGGTACTTTAATCATATGATTCGTGCGATGCTCTTGTTGTTGTTCTTTTCTGAACCTTGGGTTAAATGCCCCTCTGGGCGGTCTGGGTGGAAATGCCATTAATTGATTTTAGGTTATAAATTTGTTTTATATATTTGAAAAAATAATTGAATTATTAGCTGCGAAAATCTTCACTAATAAATGTAAACTAATTAATTTAATTGAATTTTACTATTCACTTCCTCTTTGATAGCAAGAATTAGTTCATCTATTGTTTTTGTTCCTTCGTCGCCTTTTCCTTGTCTTCTTACAGAAACCATTCCATCATTTACTTCTTTCTCTCCTATTATAAGCATTATTGGAGTTTTTGCCAATTCTGTATCTCTTATTTTTTTGCCAATCTTTTCACTTCGGTCATCAATTTCTGCACGAATATCATTGTTTTTCAATTGAGATAAAATATTTTCTGCATAATACATAAACTTATCACTGATTGGTAGAATTTTTACCTGAACAGGTACTAACCACATAGGAAACTTACCTGAACAATGCTCTGTAAGAACAGCAATAAACCGCTCCATACTTCCAAAAGGTGCACGATGAATCATTACAGGCCTGTGCTTCGCATTATCTTCTCCAATGTAGGTCAGATCAAATCTTTCGGGCAAATTATAATCCACATGAATGGTCCCTAACTGCCACTTTCTTCCAATTGCATCACGAACCATAAAATCCAATTTAGGACCATAGAAAGCTGCTTCTCCATATTCAATAACAGTACTCAACCCTTTTTCTGCCGCCGCTTCAATAATATCATTTTCCGCCCGATCCCAATTTTCATCGCTCCCAATATATTTTGAACGATCCTCTTTATCTCTGAGTGAAATCTGAGCCGTATAATCCTTAAATCCTAAAGAATTAAAAACATATAAAACCAGATCGATTACTTTTTTAAATTCTTCCTTCACTTGATTTGGCATACAAAACAGATGCGCATCATCTTGTGTAAATCCACGCACTCTTGTAAGTCCATGCAATTCCCCGGATTGTTCATAACGATAAACAGTTCCGAATTCTGCAAGACGCAGCGGCAAATCTTTATAACTTCTCGGCGCAGCTTTATAAATTTCGCAATGATGCGGACAGTTCATCGGCTTCAGAAAGAACTCCTCTCCTTCTACCGGGGTTTTTATCGGCTGAAAGCTATCCTCCCCATATTTTTCATAATGTCAACTGGTTACGTATAAGTTTTTGGATCCGATATGTGGTGTAATTACAGGTAGATACCCTGAATCCAATTGTGCTTTTTGTAGAAACTGTTGCAACCGCTCCCGAAGCATTGCGCCTTTGGGCAACCAAAGAGGCAATCCTGCTCCTACTTTTTCAGAAAAAGTAAACAACTCCAATTCTTTTCCCAATTTTCTGTGATCCCGCTTTTTTGCTTCTTCCAAAAAAACAAGGTATTCATCCAGTTGTTTTTGATTTGGAAATGTAATTCCGTAAATCCGGGTCAGCATTTTATTATGCTCGTCTCCTTTCCAATATGCACCTGCAATAGATGTTAACTTAATTCCTTTGATAGCTCCTGTAGACGGGATATGTGGCCCACGACATAAATCAGTAAAGTTCCCCTGAGTATAAAATGTAATGCTGCCATCTTCCAATCCAGATAACAGATCCAGTTTATATTCATCTCCTTTTTCTTCAAAATAATTCAAAGCCTCAGATTTGGAAATTTCTTTGCGGATAAAGGGACTATTCAATTTTGTAAGTTCCTTCATCTTTTTTTCCAACTTCACAAGGTCTGTTTCTGTGATGACATTATCTCCCAGATCAATATCATAATAAAATCCATTTTCGATTGGAGGTCCAACCCAAAATTTCACACCCGGAAAAGTATCATCGATTGCTTCAGCCATTAAATGGGCAGAGGAATGCCAAAATGTTGATTTTGCTTTCTCGTCATCCCAGCTTAAAAAATTTACGGAAGAGTCTTCATTTATCGGTCTTGTAAGGTCCCAAACCTCATCATTTACTTCTGCTGCTAATATTTTTCTGGCTAGTCCTTCGCTAATGGATTTTGCGATATCCAAAGCAGAAGCTCCTTGTTCATATTGCCTTACAGCACCATCCGGGAAAGTTATATTCATCATTATGCAAACTTAAAAAAAAATAAATTTTATTTTATAAAGATGCAAATTTAACGAAGTATTAGACAAAGAAGCTATTCTTTGAGAGGATATCCATTTAATAACAATTAATTTTGAAAGAAATAAATCAGGGGATAAATGAAAGTGATTTTTACAACAATATTTTTTCTAGTTGGATGTCAGATGCTACTTGCTCAAAAACCCCTTGCTCAAAACAAACATTCAAATTCAGGAAGTGCCGTTAATTTCAATGGTCAGTGGAAAGGAGATTTCAATGAGACAAGCAGAATTGAAGAAGAGAACATTGGGTACGTGCTGGAGTTAACCACAGAAGGCAACAGAGTATTCGGATATTCCTATAGTTATTTTAAAGAGTTTGGCAATAGTTATTTCACTATCTGCAGACTAACGGGAACGCTTAATCCCGAAACACGCGAAATCGTTGTAACCGAAATTGAAAGAACAAAATATAATACACCCCCAACCTTTGTAAACTGCTTCCAGACTCACAGATTGCGTTATGAAAAAGGGCCGGATAATACCGAAATCTTAAAAGGAACATGGGAGCCCGCACCAGGTCAGGGAGTTAATTGCGGAAAAGGAATCACTGTATTATCCAGAAGAATCGTAAACAGGACACCTCTTGGTGTCAATAGAAATAGAGATCAGTCTGTAGGAATGACTCCAACAAGACCTGCACCAAGAAGACAGACTACTACCACTGCTCCTAAAAAAATTGAACCACCTGTCATTGCTAAAACAGAGCCTAAGGAAGAAGAAGAGAAAAAAGCAATTATCCCTTTTCCAAAATCAGGAAATGATCAGGCTCCAGAAATGGGGTTAAGAAAGGTTCCTGTTGATGCTCCAAAACCGAAGCTTTCTCCGAAACTGGAATCCAGAAGAGCGGATGTCGTGAAAACAATCGCTATTGAAAGTCCTACTTTCCGATTGGATTTTTATGACAATGGAGAAATTGATGGTGATTCAATATCTGTATTTTTTAATGGCAAAGCAATTTTGTCAAATCAAATGCTTACAGACAAACCAATTACATTAACTCTTTCGCTGGATCCGGATGTGCATGAAAACACCATCGTAATGTATGCAGAGAACCTGGGTACAATTCCCCCAAACACAGCTGTTATGATTGTAACAGATGGTAAACGCCGGTATGAGGTACGGATGGAATCTGATTTAAAAAAGAGCGGAAGTGTGATTTTCGTTCCAAAAAAATAAACAGCAGAAATTAATATTTACAGCCCCAAAAAGAAATTATACTATAGGCAATACTACACCTTCGATAAATGCAATCCATTTATTTTAGCTTAAAAAAAATCGCTCCTAAGCAATCAACTTAAATAAAAGCTTTAAAGCGTTCCTGTTTAAAAACGCTATTTGGGCCTGACCATTTTTTTTGCAACGATGATGAGCCTGGGAGATTTTTTTAAATCATACGCTGAAAAATCATAGTCTCCAAATACTTGTTGAATTTGCAAATGATGAAATCCAAGCATATCTGTAAAATCACCTAAAGAGAATTT
>JBDSBN010000336.1:0-6484 GCA_039921585.1 Ginsengibacter sp.
CTTTAAATCAGTGTTTTTTTCCTGAGTTTTGTATGAAGTAACAATTCTTGCCAACCGAATATATTTCCCTGTCAATGCATTTTCAATTTGGTAGCGCATGGAAGGTTCTGGTCCATCCAGCAGCACATTTACTTCCAGATAGGGTGCTTTATGAATGTCTTTATCTACTGCTTCTTCCAAAAGCATTAATTCTTCAATAACCTCAGATAATTTTGCCGGGGTTTTAGGAATTTTCACCAGCGGAATAGATACCGGTATTTTAAGTGGTTGAATGGAGTGAAGCCCTTCGGCATTATATTCTAAAAGTAAAACCTGGTGGACATAGTTTATTTCTGAAAAAGACAAAGGAATCGGACTGCCACTGTAGCGAATAGTGTCTTTTTCGCCAACTGTTTGAGCACGATGAATGTGCCCCAGAGCAGTATAACTGATCTCTTCATGAAAGGCTGTTAAGGGGATGCATTCTACGCCACCCATAATTTCTCTGTCGTGCGAATCTTTATCATAAAAACTTACTTTCATTGCGTGTAAATGCCCCATGGCGATGATCGGTTGATTCAGTGTTCGCTTCGATTGAGCAAATTCGTAAGTCTCAGTATATAATTTAGAAACGCCATCAGAATAAGGATTTGTCGAATCCGGGATTGTGGGATAATCGCCCATTCTTAAAAAAGGTATGGCCATACACCATATTTTAATTTCTCCCTCCCTGTTGGAGAGTGGTATGAGCAATCTTTCAAAATCGATGGTGCCGTCTTCCGTTTTCTGTATGAGGCCGATTATTTGAATATTTGATGATTCCAATAAAGGTTTTGGTGCTTCTAATCTGCTGGCAGAATCATGATTGCCGGCAGTGACAATTATTTGTAAATGCGGATAAATCCGAATTGCTTTATTTAAGAATGAATAAAATATCCGGATGGAAGCAGCCGAAGGATTGGACACATCAAACACATCACCACTAACCAAAAGTGCATCCACATCGTGTTCTCCGATGGTATCCAATAACCAATCAAGAAATAGTCCGTGTTCGTAACTGCGGTCGTATTGGTAAAACAGTTGTCCTAAATGCCAATCTGCAGTATGTAAAATTTTCATTTATTTATCGTTTGTTGTGTAAGCATTCTCATAAGAACTTCTGAGTGGGCTAAACCTAAATTAAGGAAAATTTACAGGATTCTTCCAGCTTACTATCTGTCAGGCAAAAGGCATTATGGAAAATTCATAATTTGGGTGATCATAATTCTTTCTGGTCCGGTAAATGGATTTTTATGAGTTTAAATAAATGGGGAAATAGAGCAGAATCGAACTCTTTATTTAAAGTGTCATCATGATAAAAAAGAATGTGATTGTGATTTACACAAGGATTTTACCATCTTTCATATGAAGAATGCGATCACTCATTTGAGCCAATTCCTCGTTGTGTGTTACAATCAAAAATGTTTGCTGAAATCGATCTCTGAGGTCAATAAACAAATTATGTAATTCCTTCGCATTGGCAGAATCGAGATTTCCTGTGGGTTCGTCTGCCATTACAATGGAAGGATTATTAATCAATGCTCTTGCTACTGCCACGCGCTGCTGTTCTCCTCCGGATAGTTCGCCAGGTTTATGTTCGGCTCTGTCTCTAAGATTTAATAATTCCAGAAGTTCTATCGCTCTGTTGTTTAACTCCTTATTTTTTTTGCCGGCAATCCAACCCGGAACACAAATGTTTTCAATGGCTGAAAACTCCGGTAGCAAATGGTGAAATTGAAATACGAAACCTATATGCTCATTGCGGAAATTTGCAAGACTTTTTCCGGAAAGTTTACTGACATTTTTATCATCTATAATAATTTCCCCTGTATCCGCATTGTCTAAAGTTCCTAAAATATGCAGAAGGGTACTTTTTCCGGCACCTGAGGATCCTGATATGGAAACAATTTCTCCCTTCGATATGTTAATATCTACTCCTTTAAGTACTTGAAGAGATCCATAACTTTTAAAAATTCCATTCGCTTTTAACATAACTAAATGTAAGGGTTAATTCCAAATAAAGGCGCAAATCTATTTAAAAATATATCATGCACCTCTTTTTGAAAATAGGTTTGTGCACGAACGAACGGATTGGAAATCAAACTACCAAAGAAGAGTAAGAGAAGAGATCTTTAAACCAAGATGGCAAATTTTTAAGAAATGTTCAGCAAAAAGTGTGAGATCTTTTTCTTATAATACAGCAATTATAATCTTTGAAAAAAATGAATGCAACATTTTTTAAAATTTTACGTCTTAGTACTGAAAAAATCCGTAAATAAAACAATATTTGGAATTACCAATATAACTTTTACATTTGCGGAAAATCAGAAATCTTGATTATATGAATTATTCATAAAAAAAATTAAATTATAAAAATATGTTTTGGACTTTAGAACTTGCCTCACACCTTGAAGAAGCCCCATGGCCTGCAACAAAAGATGAACTGATTGACTACTCAATTAGGAGCGGTGCACCTATTGAGGTTGTTGAAAACTTACAGGAATTAGAAGATGAAGGCGGAGAGATTTATGAAAGCCTGGAAGATATATGGCCGGACTATCCTAGTCAGGAAGACTTCTTTTTTAATGAGGATGAATATTAATTATTCCTTCTCATTAGTCCAATTAGTCGATTGTCGATAAAAATTGATCGTAATAAATCGTTAAATAAAACCGCTTTGAATATGTACAAAGCGGTTTTTATATTTCAGTTATTTTTTTATAAACGGGCCGGATTCTTTATATCCCCGACTATTTCTCCATCTGTTCAATAACACTTTGAGTGACTCCCGTCATGGAGAATCCACCATCATGGAAAAGATTCTGCATGGTCACATATTTTGTCAGATCGCTAAATAATGTCACGACATAATTAGCACAATCTTCTGCTGTTGCATTTCCTAAAGGACTCATATTTTCTGCGTAAGTCATAAAGCCATCAAAACCTTTAACGCCGCTTCCTGCAGTAGTTCTGGTTGGAGATTGTGACACAGTATTTATGCGAACTTTTTTGTTCAGCGCGTAGTGATATCCAAAACTGCGGGTTATGCTTTCTAATAAAGCTTTTGCGTCGGCCATTTCACTATAATCAGGGAATACTCTCTGAGCAGCTATATAGGTAAGTGCTACTACGCTTCCCCATTCGTTGAGTGCATTATGTTTCATGGCTGTAGCTAATAATCTATGCAGACTTGTAGCGGAGATATCCAATGTTTTTTGATTAAATCCATAATTCAAATCTGTATAGCTCTTTCCTTTACGCATATTCACGCTCATACCTACAGAATGCAGAATGAAATCGAAGCTTCCTCCAAAATGTTCTTTGGATTTAGTGATCAGATTTTCCATTTCGTCATCGCTTGTTACGTCGCACGGAATGATTGGGGCATTAATTTTCTCTGCCAATTTATTAATCTCTCCCATACGCATAGCTACCGGGGCATTCGTTAAAATAATTTCTGCACCTTCTTCATGGCAGCGCAAAGCCGTAATCCAGGCGATAGACCTTTCGTCTAAAGCGCCAAAAATAATTCCCTTTTTTCCTTTAAGTAAATTGAATGACATGGTTATATGATTTTTATTTTATTTAAAAATTGGGTTTCCTCAAGTGGCAAAGATTAAAAATAATTTATGATTCAGTGTAGATTTTTTAATCTCACTTTAAAACCAGGTGTGGCTGCTTTAAATTTAAAAGTCAGACTTTTAACTGTTCATCATTTCCCGGGCATTTTCAAAGGCAGCCGGGGTAGGTTTTTTTCCGCTGAGCATCGTTGCAATGGTGGTCACTCTTTCTTCTTCATTCAGCGTTTTTATCAGAGTAACAACCTTATCATCCAACAGGTCTTTGTACACCTGAAAATGCTTGTGGGCTTTGGCGGCAATCTGAGGTTGATGGGTAATCGAAATCAGCTGATGATCTTTGGATAACTTCTGAATGATCAGACTTACCTGTCTTGCGGCCTCACCACTAATTCCAGAATCTATTTCATCAAAAATCAGAGTGGGAAGTTGCACTTTCTTCGCTACCAGAGATTTTATAATCAGCATCAGGCGACTTAATTCTCCGCCGCTTGCTACTTTTCTGATTGGTTCAAAGCGGGCGGATTTATTCGCATTAAATAAGAACTCAATTTCATTGTTACCAAATAAATTCAATTCATTTTCTTCGGTAATTGATAATTTTATTTGAGCATTTATCATGCCCACCTGTATCAACAGTTCGTTCACTTTCTGTTCAAAAGGCTGAATTTCTTTTTGTCTTCTTTGCGAAATATTCTTTGCTATTTTTAATGACTCCTCATAGAAATGTGTGGATTCCTTTTCTTTTTGAGAAATCGCTTCTGTAAGGTTTGTCACCTTTTCAAGTTCCTTTTCCAGCGCGTCTTTAATTTCGAGCAGTTGCAGAGTTGTTTGAACATGATGTTTTTTGAAAAGATTGTATCCGAGAGTCATTCTTTCGTTTAGCAGCTCTAATTGTTCGGCATCATAAACAATCTTGCTATTGGAGGATTCTATTTCTGCACTGATATCCTGTAGTTCAATAGTAACTGATTTCAATCTTTTGCTCAATTCTTCTGTTTCAGGATAAACACTTTGTAAAGATTGGAGTTTATGCTGAATGGACATTAACTGTTGAATCACAGGCTCCTCATTTTCTTCCAGTTGGGCGTAGATTTCCGTAAGCGTTAATTTAATGTTTTCCGCGTGGCTCATCAGTTTTATATCAGCCTCGGTTTTTTCTATTTCTCCTTCGGAGAAAGCGGCTTCATTTAATTCATCCCACAAAAACTGATTATAATCCAATTCTTTATTGGCTGTAATTTGAGCTTCTTTTAGCTCCTCTAATTCTTTGAGAGACTTCTTATACTTTTTATAAAAATTGCGGTATTCATCCAGTAGTTGGCCGTTGTCTGCCAATGCATCTACGACTTCTCTTTGGAAATCGTTTGAATTTAAATCCAATGTATCAAATTGTTGATGTAGATCTACCAGCAAAGAAGATAATTGTTTTAGCTGATTTAGAGTCACCGGCGAATCATTGATAAAAGCTCTTGATTTTCCACGGGGATTAATTTCCCGCCTGATTAATATCTCTTCGCCTTCATCTAATTCATTTTCTGTCAAGTATGATTTTACCGCATGACTGTTTAGTTTGAAAACGCCCTCTATATAGCATTTCTTCTCTTTATCCATTAATACGCCGGTATCTGCTCTGTCTCCCAATATCAGGCTCAGAGCGCCCATCAGGATACTTTTTCCTGCGCCGGTTTCTCCGGTAATGATATTTAAATGAGAGGAGAAATTGATTTCTATTGAATCAATAATCGCGTAATTATGTATGTGCAGTTCCTGAAGCATAAGATGGGGCAAATTACATTATTCCTTTTGTTTTTTGAAAACAGATGTGGACAATCATCAGGCTAATGATCATCCAATAATAATAGGTGGATGGGAATATTTTATTTAGTCAATTTTTAAAATATGGGATGTTCCTGTGTCCATGACCTAATTTAAGGATTAAACAATCCTGGATTATAATAAAAATGGCGCTTGAAAAAGCGCCATTTTTATTATAAAATCAATTTCTTTATTTCACTTCTACTGCATCACTTAATTCATCATCTACTAAAATCCGTCCGCAGTTTTCGCAAATAATAATTTTCTTTCTTTGCTTTACTTCACTTTGCTTTTGTTGAGGAATCGCATTGTAACATCCACCGCAAGAATCTCTTTCTACTGCTACAACTGCAAGGCCATTTCTGTAATTATTGCGGATACGGTCATAACTTACCAATAATCTTTCTTCTACTTCTGCTCTTGCCGCATCTTCCAGTTTCTTGAATTGAGTTTCTTCTTTTTCAGTTTCCTGAATGATTTTTTCCAATTCGCTCTTTTTTGCCTTCAGATTAGTTTCTTTGGTAGCAACTGCTTTTTTGGCTAACTCTAATTGTTTTCCTTTTTCCGCGATATCTTCATTTGCATCCTTAATATGTTTTTCTGCCAATTTAATTTCCAGGTCCTGCATCTCCATTTCCTTGGTTATGGCCTCAAACTCACGATTGTTTTTTACATTATCGCTTTGTTTTTCATATTTTTTTATCAATTCCTGAGAATCCTTAATCAGATTCACCTTATCAGTAATGAATTGTTGAATTCCGTTAATTTCTTCTTCAATACGATTTTGGCGTGAATGTAAACCGGCAATTTCATCTTCCAAATAACTTACCTCAATAGGTAATTCACCCTTCAGAATTTTTATACCATCCAATTTAATATCTACTTTTTGCAGTTTTATTAAGGAGGTCAATTTTTCTTCTACCGAGAATTCTTTAATTTGTGCCATAAATGTTATATGAGTTTTAATTTTTTTTCAGAAAAATGAGCCTTATAAGTAATAATTTACAGGGTTCGTATTAATTTCTGATTTTAGGACGGCAAAGTTAAGTAATTTTTGCTGTAAAAATTCA
>JBDSBN010000337.1:0-4137 GCA_039921585.1 Ginsengibacter sp.
CCATGGTCATGGTGCTCCTAATCATCAAAGAGCTATTGACCAGGCCGCTAATTTTTTTAACGATACTTATCATGGAAAAATGGTAAATCTCTTTGGGCTAAATCCCATTATGGAAAATTGGTTTTCTGGACAAATGACAGAAGAGCAAAAGAAAGAAGACGGGTTTAGTATTCATGCAGGAATGACAGAGACAAGCAGCATGTTGTATATCGTTCCTCATTTAGTTGACAGCAACTATAAACATGCAACACCTTTAACGGGCTATGACATGAACCATTTAACCCAGATTGCAAAAGAACCAAACTGGTTAGGTTATTTTGGTTCTGAAAGATTAGCCAATAAAGAATTTGGTAAGAATGCATGGAATAACAATGTAAAAGACTACTGCAATATTGTGATGAATATTATTGATAACAAAATCAACCCTGACACGATTTTAAAATTTGGAAACATAATGAAACAAAGTCCAGTTGATGTGATGCTTGACAGTCTTTCAGACATGGAAGAGCAAAGAAGAAAAACGATTCAAACAAGCTGGTTAAATAAAAAGGGACTTAACTAATACATGGACTTTCACTACAGGCTACACCGGGTTTTGTGCAAGCATGGCGGGACGTTGTATCAATCAGCTGTAACTCGCGACTGCACTTCACCTGGGTTTGACGGAATACTATTCCATTTTAGTTCTTAATTTGCACTTTTAAACAATATTGGGCTTCAGTTCAGGGCTGATCGGAATACTAATTACCCCGCTTGTGTAAAGCTCCGCGCTTTGTGTGCTATGCAATTAAACTACAGTCATCATTAGCATCAAAAAAACGTATAAAACTCAGAGCCTCTTTCTATTAATCGCAGCTATTATTCCTTTGTTGTTCGAACTGGTTATGATGTATATTCCTGGTATAATGCTGACCAACAGTTTGACCACAACGGCCTATTTGAATACTCGTTCGGTTACACATTGGGTGGGGTTTGGAGTCTTTACTATTGGTCTTATAACTTTCTTGACCCGCAAGGATATAGGTTCAGATGCGCTGAAAGCCATAATGATCGGAAATGTTGTTTTTCATGGACCAGGTATATGCTTTGAAATATATCACCTCCGAAATGGTGTTATGAAATTATCTGGCTTAATAACTGGCTTAATACCGCACACCTTGCTACTTATTGGATTCGTTTATTACCTATACAAACTAGCATAAAAAAAATCAGTTCAGACCCTTTGTTAGATATCACTACCAACTTCTTGTCTAAATAAAACCATTGCAATAGCACTACACAAAACATTGGGTTTTATGCAAGTTGGGCAGGACAAACAACATTCAACTTTATTCCTAATTTCAAATTTATTTTTTCAATCGGCACCTGCATAAAGCCATCCTCGTTGTGGTCCTACACAGCACCATTTCCATATTTAGTAAAAAACTTAATTTCTCATTCTGAAATTTAAGTCCGGATAATAAACTTAACCTGATTTCTAAATTATCAGAATCAGTTAAAACAGATTTAGGAGACTAGAAATCTTCATTTAAGAAATCCTTTGATGCCTTTGTATCGAAAAAAAACAGCGAAAGAATTATTGAGAAAACTCACGACAGCAGATTGTTTACTAGAGAAATTGAACCGTTTCGAAAAAATATCTGATAGAAACCAGTTTCGCTATATTTATATGAAGAAAGAGTTTGACCTTAATTCAAAAATTGATAGTGTACTTCCTGAAATTTTATTTTCAGAAATGACTATAACTGAATTAAAATTTGGTATTGAAAAAGTGAGCATCGTGAAAAAAATAAAAAAGCTTGGACAATTTTTTAACTGGTGTTCAGGTATTGCCAATTTACCATTCTTTAGACTTGTATGGGAAGGAAAAAGCACGACCGTGAAAGTCAGGAATACCAGCACAGCAGAAAGCCTTACCTTTGCCCGCAAAATCATTCGCCGGCGCAGACTTAAAACATTCGGGCACTTTGCGACGAAGTTTTAGGCGATACATCTTCCCGGCAACACAATTTTGACTTAATAATTACGTTATAAACTAAAAAAATGACAAAGATAAAATACACATTAATGATTGTTTTGGCAGGGCTTTTTGCAATTACACTGAATAGTTGCAAAAAAAATTTAAATGAAGACCCGAGAGCAAGAATTATAAATAATGGGACACAAAAAGCCAGTGTTCAAATTAAAACATCAAATGGAAATACCGTAAACATTAATAATGTAGACCCAGGCACATCATCTCCTTACAATAGTTATGCAGCAGGACAAGTTACTTTTACTATTGATGTAAACAGTATTGATTATGTAAAAATATTAGATATTGGAAACGGTTACGACTATGACATTGCTATTGACGCAAATAACATCATTACTACAAAGTCTATACGTAGAAATTAGTAATAAGTAAATAAACTGTCGGAAAAAGAAACGGAAAAAATAATCCAGCATATATTAAAGCATTCACAACTTGCAATAAAGCAGTAACAACTTACAGTACAAAAAAAGCTATTTAGATAAGAAAAAGCAACAGGCAACATGGTACGTATGGAAGAAAGCTCATCCATCTAAAACCTTTTGCAAACATCTATGCGTAAAACGTTATCTGTAACCAAACATTTCAAATTGAATCATTGAAAAAACAGTTCTGTTTACGGGCAAGACAAATACAATTATGTTCAGTATAATAATGGCAAATACGACAAAAAAGATAAAAACGAAGTATTAATTTACGACCTGAAAACACTGGAACTAATTTCAAAAATTTAACTTGGAAAGTCGAATGCACCACATTAGTCTTGTCTGCTATTCTGCCTGGCGAATAATTTCTCAACTTTTTCTTCGCTTTTCTGAAGCTGTTTAACTGACGGATTTCTTTTCAACTTTTGTTCTTAATTTGAACATTTACTAATTTAATTGACTAACGAATAATTTGATTGAGCTAGAACACCAAAAATCAATAGCAAGAATAAAATACATGAGGCATTTTACTGTCATTTTTGTGATTTCAAAATTACATCAATCCAATTACCTATAAATGGAATAGAACACTCTCCTATTCATGTCTTTTAAAATATCTGAGGCAAAACAAAAGATGCATAAGTAAAACTGCTTAACTTTATAAGGAATGGAATGATAGATATCAATGGCTAAGGCAACCAATACCCGACCTTTTCCGTTCTGAGGGTAATAAATAATGGATTTGTTATCAGCAAAAAAATTAAGCCAACTTATCAGAGGATGCGCTCTGAATGAGAGAGAGAGTCAAAAAACACTTTATAACTCTTTTTATAGTTATGGTATGGCCATTTGTGACCGGTATGCAAAGAGAAAAGATGAATCCATTGAAATTTATAATGATGGTTTTCTCAAAATTTTCAAAGAGATACACCGGTATACCCCTGCATATGAGGATGAAATAAAATCATTTAAAGGCTGGGTCAGAAAGATACTTATTTACACCGCCATAGACCACACCCGAAAATACAATAAGCATTATTTTACCTCAGAAATAGAAACTACCTTAATTTACCTTCCGACAAATGATGAAACGCCTATTGACAGAATGTCCAGCGATGAGATTATTACAGCCATTCAAAATCTTTCGCCGGCTTATAGAGCAGTCTTAAATATGTTTATTGTGGATGGATTCAGTCATGAGGAAATTTCAAAACATTTAGGTATTACTATAGGCACATCAAAGTCGAACCTTTTTAAAGCGAGGCAACAATTACAAAAAATTATAAAAAACGATCATAAAATATTAGTTGCGAAAAATGCAAGATGAAGAATACGATAAAAGAATTAAAGAAGCCGCTGACCATTACCATCCCGCTTATGATGATAAAGCATGGGAAAAAATGGAACAGTTGCTTGACCAACATCTTCCCCAGGAGAAGAAAAAGAGAAGAATTATTTATTTCCTCCTTCCTTTCCTATTGTTGGGTAGCATCATTATTTACTTCGCTATACAAAATGGAGAAAAAGATATTCCTTCCGGGAAAAGATCTGTAACCTCCCAAGAAAGTACTACAGGACCTGCCTCAGCTCCTGCCCTTTCTAAAAATTCCAATATAATGGATAGCAACTTCTACAGCGGAAAAAAGGAAATTACCTGGGAATTAATTGATGAATCCTTGA